>QHXC01000420.1 GCA_003222815.1 Acidobacteriota bacterium
CACTGAGTTTAATGAAACGCTGGCTCGGCTGGAAAAAGCTGTCGGAGAAATGAAACAATTCACGGCAAGCATCTCCCACGAATTCCGCACCCCGCTAGCGGTCTTGCGCGGGGAGGCCGAAGTCGCTTTGATGCAGGCCAGCTCCAGCGAGCATTACCGGCGAGTCCTCGCCAGCCAACTGGAGGAGTTCGAAAAGCTCACGCGGATGATCAATCAACTGTTGACACTGGCGCGGGCGGAGTCCGGGGATGTCGAGATTGCAGACGAATCGGTGGATCTTTCGGTCATGACCCCGGCTCTGGCAGAGCAGCTCCAGCCGGTGGCCTCAGCAAAGGACGTCAGTCTCACGTGGAATTGCGCGCCTAATGTGAAAGTGATTGGAGATGCGAGCTGGATCGAGCGGATTATTCTAAACGTTGTCGACAACGCCATCAAATTCACACCATCCGGCGGCCACGTGGAGGTTCGCGTCTCCGACGGTACCGAGAATGCGGTTCTCGAAGTGCGTGACGACGGCATCGGTATTCCCCCCGAGGCCCTTCCCCACATCTTTGAACGTTTCTATCGTGCTGACCCCGCCCGATCCGATCGAGCGGATGGCGCCGGCCTCGGACTCAGCCTCGTGAAGTGGGCCGTCGATCAGCATCACGGATCGATTCGAGTGGAGAGCGGTTTGGGCAAAGGAACCCGTGTTGCGATCCGAATTCCGCTTGCCAAACATTAACTCAAATTAATCTGCCCTTAATCCGTTCTTAATTCGACCCAGGTTTAATTTCTACTGGCGACGGTGGATTGCCTCCGAAGGAGAATGAATGAAGTTGCAGTTCGAAAGATTCGCTTGGGTTGCCGGTCTCATCATGGCGCTTTGC
Organism: Acidobacteriota bacterium; assembly: GCA_003222815.1. Lineage (GTDB taxonomy): Bacteria > Acidobacteriota > Terriglobia > 20CM-2-55-15 > 20CM-2-55-15 > 20CM-2-55-15. The sequence goes on from QHXC01000420.1 coordinate 870, forward strand.
GTCGTGGCTTTGGCCGGCCAAAAAGACACCAAAGCGAAAACCAACCCTCCCGCTTCTCAAGCGAAAACCACCCAACCTGCGACGCATTTCAAACGCAACGCTACGGTAATCTGGCGACTGGTGCTCGCGTCACAGTCCAATTTCGCGAAGACAACAACCAGAGAGTCGCAGCGGCGGTGCGGGAGATGGAGGCAAAGTCGGCCGGCCAACCTTCCAAGACCAAGTCCAGATCGAAGAGCTAGGGTCCCCCCTCCTGCTTCCCCAGAAAAGGGACGCCGGCCCCACCGGCTGTCCCTTCTTTTTTAGTGTCAGAAGATATTCGCGCCCTCCACAAAAAATCGTGCCGCTTGACAAGAGAGCGAGCAGCCTGTAGATTCTCGTCAATTTTTTTGTCCGAGCGTTGGGAAATTCTTTACGCGGGTGTGGAGGAACAATGGATTCGTCTTCCCACGATGTGCTTCTGGTTGGCGGCGGGGGTGCTGGGCTGCGCGCGGCGATCGCCGTTGCTGAAGTCAATCCCAAATTGAGTGTAGCTGTGGTCTCGAAAGTTTATCCGATGCGGAGCCATACGGTATCCGCTGAGGGAGGAGCAGCGGGCGTAGCTAGGCCAGATGACAGCCTGGACGAGCACGCCTACGACACGATATCCGGCGGTGACTGGCTCTGCGATCAGGACGCGGTGGAGGCCTTCGTTAAGGAAGCTCGGGAAGAGTTGTTACAGATGGAGCACTGGGGATGCCCATGGAGCCGTGAACCGGACGGACGCATTGCCGTGCGGCCATTCGGCGGCATGAAAAAGGAGCGGACATGGTTTGCAGCGGACAAGACCGGTTTCCACATGCTGCACACTTTGTTCCAAACCTCTCTGAAGTACAACGCAATCACGCGATACGACGAATGGTTCGTCACGAAGCTTTTGGTCGACGATGGACGCGTGCAGGGTGTAGTGGCTATCGAGCTGATGTCCGGGAAAATCCAAGCCATCACCTCAAAGGCCGTCATCGTTTGCACGGGCGGCTGCGGCAAAGTTTTTCCGTTCACCACAAATGCCAATATCAAGAACGGCGACGGTATGGCTCTCGCCTATCGTGCCGGTTGTCCGCTGAAGGACATGGAATTCGTTCAATACCATCCCACGGGCCTTCCTTTCACCGGTATCCTCATTACGGAGGCCGCCCGCGCCGAGGGTGGCTACATGCTCAACAAAGATGGCTACCGGTACCTCCAGGACTATGACCTGGGTAAGCCCCAACCCGGACCGGTTCTGCGGACGATGGAGCTTGGCCCACGCGACCGGCTGTCACAGGCGTTTGTGAAGGAAAATGAAAAGGGTCGCACTATTGAAGGGCCCTATGGTCCGGTCGTTCATCTGGATCTACGTCATTTGGGCGCCAAGCTCATTAACACGAAGCTGCCCTTTGTTCGCGAGCTGTGTCTCAAGTATCAAAACATCGATCCCATCAAAGAGCTGATCCCGGTGCGGCCCGTCGTTCATTACATGATGGGAGGTGTCCATACCAACATGAATGGCGCCACGCCGATCAAAGGCCTCTACGCCGCCGGCGAAGTCGCTTGCGTCAGTATCAACGGGGCGAATCGTCTGGGATCCAATTCTCTGCCCGAGCTTCTCGTCTTCGGGGCACGGGCCGGGAAGTCGGCTGCGGCCTTTGCATCGGATCAGAGGCCCGCAGGCAGCGCTGCCTTGACTCAGGCGATGGACGAGCAAAGGAGGCTGGAGGAACAGTTCCTTCGCAAAGCCGGCGGTCGTGAACGCGTAGCCACCATACGCGAGGAGATGCAGAAAGCCGTAGAGAGCGGCGCAGGGATCTATCGCACCGCAAAGACACTTCAAGAGTCCGCCAATAAACTGCAGGAGCTACAAGAGAGATTCCCCAACATCGCCCTGGACGACCACAGCCGCACTTTCAACACCGAGCTGACCTCGGCCTTGGAGCTTTCTTTCATGCTGGATGTGGCGACCTCCATAGTCCAGTGCGCCCTGCACCGAAAGGAATCTCGTGGGGCCCACCAGCGGACGGACTTTCCGGGCCGAAATGACACGGAGTACCTAGCTCATTCCCTTGTCACACGCAAGGAGGACGGCTCGTCTCAACTGAAATACCTGCCCGTCACGATTACTCGTTGGCCACCCGGACAGCGCGTCTACGGAAGGTAGGCATAATGGCAGACAAAATCACTTTGGAAGTTGCGCGCTACGATCCCGAGCGCCATACCGAACCCACATTCGAAAAATATGAAGTTCCGTTTCGTAAAGACTGGGTGATCCTCGATGCACTGAATTACATCAAGGATAGGCTGGATGGCTCACTGTCCTACCGCTGGTCTTGCCGAACGGGCATATGCGGCAGTTGTGGAATGATGGTCGACGGAGAACCGAAGCTGACTTGTGCGACCTTCTTGTCGAGCTACGCGCCCGGGCCGGTTCGAGTGGAGGCCCTACGCAACTTCCCCATCGTTCGAGATCTCGTCATCGAAATGACCGACTTCATGGTCAAGTTGAAAAAGGTTAAACCATGGATCGTCCGGGAGAATGAGAAACCGATATCGCAGGGAGAGTATCTGCAAACTCCAGAACAGCTCGAGAACTACAAGCAGTTCAGTATGTGTATCAATTGTCTGCTGTGTTACGCCGCTTGCCCGGTATATGGCCTTGACAACCTGTTCACCGGGCCAGCCGCAATAGCGCTGGCGCAGCGCTATAACCTGGACTCGCGCGACGTGGGGGCTCGCGAACGCCGTGAGATCCTTTCGGATCACGAGGGAATATGGGGCTGCACGTTTGTCGGCGAGTGTACCGAAGTATGCCCGAAGCACGTCGATCCGGCCGGAGCCATCCAGCAATATAAAGTGGATGCGGCAATCGACTGGTTTAAATCTTTCTTACTACCGCGGGGTGCAAAATGACCGAAAAGCCTGTTTATACCGAATTCCATCCCAGGTGGTACCGTACCCGTGTTTCGACGTACTGGTGGCTCGACCGAACACCCTACGTAAAGTTCATTTTGAGAGAGCTCAGCAGCATCTTTGTCGCATTCTTTGTGGTTATAACGCTCCTTCAGATTCGAGCACTGGGCCAGGGCCCGCAAGCCTATCCGGCGTTCCAGCAGCGGCTCCAAGCTCCAATAATGGTCATATTGAATATCCTCAGCCTTCTCTTCGTGCTTTTCCATACCATAACGTGGTTCAACCTGACCCCCAAGGCAATCGTCTTGCGCGTGCGCGGAAGGCGGCTTCCGGATCTGTTGATCGCGGCCCCCAACTACGTCGCATGGCTCGTGGTTTCTGGCGTCATTGCCTGGATCGTTACGGGAGGATAGATGGGCAAAAGATCTTTCGTGCCTCTGTTCTGGACATTATTCAGCGTCGGAGGCGTTGTCGCCGCATTCCTGATTCCTATTCACCTATTCCTGTTCGGTCTGGCATTTCCTCTAGGCTGGATACAGCCCCCCACCTACGAAAGACTGCTCGCCTTGGCAAGGCTCCCGCTGGTCCGGCTTTACCTGTTCGTTCTCTGCTCGCTGCCGCTGTTTCATTGGGCGCATCGATTTCGCTACACCCTTTACGACGGTCTGCAAGTAAAACACCTCAACGAACTGATCATTCTTGGAACCTACGGCGGCGCTATCGTTGGGACGCTTGTAGCCGGTTATCTGCTGTGGAGTCTGTAGGCGCGGGCCTTACCCGTGTCTAGCCCTATTCCAACATGGGGCGGAAATCATCAGCGGGTCGCTCCTCAAGATGGGAGGTCATAATGGCTCGAGCGCAGGTGTTCCATCGTAGCAATGCTTCGTCGTTGCCCGGAGGGCGGAGACGTTCGGCCTCTTTATAAAACTGCATGGCCTCGCGAAACATGTCGTAAGCGGAGAAATGGGAACCCGGCGTCGGACGCCGCAGGTACACGCGTGCCGTCCGTTCATACAAGATTCCTCGGTAGTAAGCTTGCTGATACTCATTGTCGAGGCTAGGCAGCAGCGCCAAGGCGCGAGCCAGATTCTCAATGAGATTCTCGGCCAACTGATCCGAAATCGCGAGCAGGAGATGGACAGTAGCCGTTTGATTGTCCGGATCCACCGAGAGAATATCCAGGCAAATGCTCTCGGCTTGCGCCGGCTCATTCAGCAGCCGGTACTCCCTCGCTCGTTCCAGCGCGGCGGGAATGGCCTCCTTCGACAGAGTTTTAAGTTGGAATTCCATGGCGGCAATATAGCGGCGCGAGCGGGCATTTGCAATCGGGGTTTTGGAATTATCCGCTCAACAGCACTTTGAGAACACCGCGCTCGGCTGCGCGCGCGAAGGCCGGGCGGGCCTGGGAGAGAGGCATCACGTCCGCAATCATATCGATGACATTGACCTTGCCGGACAGCAGCAAATTGATGGCCGGCTCGAACCGTCCGCAGCGTGAACCGACGAGCGTGATTTCATTGACGATGACGGGTGCGGTATCGATGCGGACGGCGCCGTGAACGGTGGATTTCATGAAGACGGTTCCCCGCGGCCGTGTCATCTGGATGGCCTGGCGCAGCCCGTCTTGTGAACCGGTTGCCTCGACCACCCAGTCGTAGGTAGCGGAGGGAAGCTTCTCGCGTGCAAGCCTGGTCTGCACGCCGGCGCGGCCGGCAATTTGGAGCTTCTCGTTGTGCCGGCCGTAGAGATGGACGCTCAGGGGCCGGGCGTTCAGAACCTGAGCGATAAGCAGACCCAGTTTGCCGTCACCGAGTACAGCCACGTCCGCGTTCTCCGGAAGATTCGCTTGATCGAGAATCTCGCAGGCGGCCGCGAGCGGTTCTACGAAAACCGCCATTTCAGTGGGTATGGAATCTGGCACCACATGCAGGTTGACTTCAGGCAAAGTCAGAAACTCCCGAAACGCGCCCGGGTGACGGACAATTCCAAGCACTGTGCGGCTCGGACAATGCCCGCCCAAGCCCTTTCGGCACCACTCACATTTTCTGCATGCGAGATTGATTTCACCAACGACTCTGCGGCCAAGCAGGTTCGCATTATCCGCCGCCACGACCTCACCGACGAATTCATGGCCCGGTGTCCCCGAAAATCCATAGTAGCCACGCTGCAGCGCAAGATCCGTGTTGCAAATCCCTCCACATAACAAACGGATCCAGGCAAAACCTTCCGGCCGCTGCGGCCGCCGGACGTTCCGAATCTCCACGCGCCGGTTTTCCAGATGGACGGCGATCATGCCGAACGATTTTACGTTAGAATTGGCGCAAATTTTTTGTGCGAAATCGTCGATAGACAAAAGGGCGAGGAATCCATATGCGAAATGCACTTTGGCTCCTTTACTTTCTGTTTTGTGTTCAAGCCTGGGCTGGAGAAGTCGTCCTGAAGAATGGCGACCGGCTCACAGGCAAAATCATCCGGATGGACCGATCGAGTCTGGATCTCGAAACCGAGCTGCTGGGCAAAGTGTCCGTGCCCTGGAGCGCCATCGTCAAAATCGAGTCGGATACTCCGCTATACGTGATAACCGGTGAGAACGAGCCGGTGAAAGGATTCGTGTCGATGCGCGACGGCCGGTTTGAAGTACGGGTCAGAGACAAAGGCGCCGTGGACTATCCAAAGGATGTCGTTCGGACCATGCGATCCGAAGAAGAACAGCACGCGTTTCTTAGCCGGCCTGCAGCAAGGCAGCCCGGCTTATTCGACCTGTGGGGCGGATCCATCGATACCGCAATCAGCATCACGCGAGGGAATGCGGACACGAAAACGCTTAACTTCGGCATACGCGCGGCCCGCATATCGCCACGCAACAACATGCGCATGTACGTTATGTCGATCTTTTCCGACAGCTCTATTGATGGGCGGACGACGCAAATCACCGAAGCCATTCGCGGTGGATCCCGATACGAAATCAATTTCAGCCGCAGGTTCTTTACTTTCGGCTTCACCGATGTGGAGCATGACCAGTTTCAGGGTCTCGAGTCGAGATTCGTTGGAGGCGGCGGGTTGGGATTCAATGTGATAAAGAACTCGAAGACTTCCCTCCAGGTATTTTCCGGCGGCTCGGCAAATCGCGAGGAGTTCAACGGTGGTGTGAAGCGGAGATCGCGTGAATTTGTGGCAGGTAACGATTTTTCCCGTCAGTTGACCTCCTCAACCGCTGTAACCGAGAGCCTGGTTCTCTATCCAAACCTTTCCTCCCGCGGCGAGTATCGTGTGACCTTTGACTCCTCCATCGTCACGCGTCTGAACCGTTGGTTAGCCTGGCACGTGACCGCCAGCAACAGGTACGCCAGCAATCCCGCGGTGGGCAAGAAAAACGACGACATGTTGCTGACCACCGGCCTTCGTTTTGTTCATCGCGGCGAAACGCTTCAAAATGTCGAAGCCCGGCCCGAACTGCGCCGAAGGTAGGCCCCGATTTCAAGGAATCTGATCGACCAACGGCTCTTGCTGGCTGCAACAGTGGATCGTGCCCAGGCCGTAAACCATTGCGGTGGCGTGGACTCCGGCAACCTCGTGGTTGGGGAAGCATTTCCGCAGGATATCGAGCGCGCGCTGGTCATTCGCATGGCCGAAAACCGGGACCACGACGGCGCCGTTGCCGATGTAAAAATTCGCATAGCTGGCAGGCAGACGTGATTGGCGATCGCCGACGAAGCCTGGTGTCGGGAGCTTGACGACGTTCAGATCAAACCGGACAAGCCGCTCGTAGCTGTCCTTCAGGATTTCGTAGTTCTCATCGTCAGGATCTTCTTCGAAAGCGCACACCACCGTGTCCTGGTTGACGAAGCGAGCAACATCATCGATATGCCCATCGGTATCGTCCCCAACAATACCCTCCCTTAGCCAAAGCACTCTTGAGACGTTCAAGTATTCCTTCAAATAGGCTTCGATTTCCTGCCGGTTGAGATTCGGGTTGCGATTCTTATTCAGCAGGCACTGCTCGGTAGTCAATACGGTTCCTGCTCCGTTGACCTCAATGGATCCACCTTCGAGCACAATGCCCGCCTCGAAAACGGGCAAATGAAGACGCTCGGTCAACACGTATGGAATTCTGTCATCGGGGAGCGCGTCGTCGTATTTCCTGCCCCACGCATTGAAGTTCCACTTCACCATCGCGAGTTGTCGGGACTGGGAGTTCACAACAAATGTCGGACCGTAATCTCGAATCCATGCGTCCTCGGTAGGAATCTGGAGGAAGAAAACCCGCATGAGCGCCACTCCCGCGCCCGCCAACATGCCGCGAGCTTTCGCTTCCGTTTCGCTGTTGTGGACCAGCAGTTTGATTTTCTGGTGCCTATGCAGCGCGAGAATGATTTGAACATACGCGAGTTCGACCTCGGCCAGCATGCCGTCGGGCCACGTCACTTCATTGTGCGGCCAGGCGAGCCAGATCGCTTCCTGCGGCTCCCATTCTGCGGGCATGCGATAGCCAAGACTCCGGGGCGTGGGTTGATTCATCGAACGAGATCCGTATAGCTATGCGGACGCCGGTTGTACAAGAATCGCCAACCTTCCTGAGACACGCGAATGCGATCGAGATCAATGCGGGTGACGAGCGCTTCTTCCTTTGAATGCGAAGCGCGGGCAATCACCTCACCGAATGGATCGGCGATGAAAGATCCGCCCCAGAATCGCAGATCGCCTTCGCGTCCCACGCGATTCACTGCAGCCGCGAAAATCCCATTCAGCGAAGCGTGGGCGCGCATGGCGTCCTCCCAACGCCGCGCGGAGAACGGCTCGGTGCGCCGCAACTCTTTAAACCAGCCGATGGCCGTGGGATAGAAAATGACCTGCGCCCCTTGAATCGCATTCACGCGAGCCGCTTCCGGATACCACTGGTCATAGCAGATAAGCGGAGCAACGACCGCCTTGCCGGTGTTCACCTGCACATAGCCGAGATCGCCAGGCGAAAAATAGTATTGCTCATAATAGTTGGGATCATGCGGAATATGCATCTTCCGGTATTTGCCGGCAAGCGCACCGTGGGAGTCATACACCATCGACGTGTTATAGAACTTTCCGTTATTCGCCTTCTCGTAGATCGAACCTCCAATTAAGAGCACGCGATTGGCAGCCGCACAATCGGAAAGAAATCTTGAAAGCCGACCGGGAATCGGTTCAGCCAGATCAAAAAATTGGCCGTCCTTGATCCGAGCGAAGTATCGGTGGGCGAACAATTCCTGGAGACAGACGATCTCGGCGCCTCTTCGCGCCGCTTGCTTGATAAATCTCGCGGTCTTCTTGAGGTTTTCTTCGACGTTTTCGCCGACCTTGGTCTGGATGAGGCCGATCTTGATGTGGTTCTTTTGCACGCTTTTCTTGCGGCTAAATCAGGGAATCAGAACGATTTTTCCGTAAGCGCCAGGCTCTAGAACCCGCTGGTGGGCGCGGGGCGCTTCGGCCAATGGCAGTTCGTGGCCGATGATGGGACGCAGCGTGCCGTTCTCGAGGCCGGCAACGAGAGCGGCATGAATGCTGGTCAGCTCGGCCTCGGTCGCGCCCCAGAGTATCATTCCCAGAATCGCGGCCTCGCGCGCCATCGCGTCGCGTGGATTGATCTCAATCGTTCCGCGGTTTCCGATCACAACGACACGTCCACCCGGACTCAACATGGTCAGGTCTTTGGCGAGATTCACGTTTGCCAGCATCTCCATGATGAGGTCGACACCGCGGCCTTCGGTGATCGCCATGATTCTGTCCACGTAATCCGGTGCACGGTGATCGACGACGTGGTGCGCGCCTTGTTCAAGAACGAGCGCACGGCCCTTGTCCGTCCCCGCGCTTCCGATCACCGTCAAACCCGCAGCGCGCGCCAATTGCACTGAAGCTATGCCGACTCCGCCGCTGGCGCCGTGGACCAGAACAGTTTCACCAGGCTGGGCGTGCGTCCGCTGGAACAGCGAACGATATGCGGTGGCGTACGGCACGCCGAGAGCGGCGCCCTGAACAAAAGAAATCTTGGGCGGCAAAGGATGGACACGCAGCGGGTCGCAGAGCGCCAATTCGGCGCAAGCTCCTGTGATCGTGCCATTCGTGTAAACCCGGTCGCCCACCTTGAAGCGTTTCACGTCACCTCCCAGAGCTTCGACCACACCAGCCGCGTCGGTGCCCGGGGTATATGGCAAGCTGGGCTTTCGGGCATAAGCACCGGATCGAATATAAGTGTCTACGGGATTCACGCCTACAGCTTTGACTCGCACCAACACCTGACCTCGTTCCGGCTTGGGATCGGGCACTTCCTGAACCCTCAGCACTTCCGGCCCGCCAAAGTCGCTCACTCGAATCGCTTTCATGAATGCACCTCCTCTTGAAGGGCCAATTCTATAAGGACTAAGGGGAAGTTTAAATGTCTAATGGTCCAGCGGTCAGTGTGGTCCAATGGTCACTAACGATTCCGACATTTACATGGACCTCTTATCGTCGATCTTCAAAATCGTCCTCATTGACCTGGTCCTGAGCGGTGACAACGCTGTGGTCATTGGTATGGCCGCGCACCGGCTTCCGCCTCGACAGCGGAAGTTTGCCATCCTTTTTGGTGGCGGCGCAGCGATCGTGCTCCGGATCGCACTGACTATGATTGCCGCGCTACTCCTGCAAATTTCCGGCTTGCAGCTACTGGGTGGGGCGCTCTTGATCTGGATTGGGTTCAAGTTGCTAAAAGAAGAAGAAGAGAGTCACGAAGGTATGAAGGTAGCGGCCAGCATGCGCGAGGCGATCTTCACCATCCTTATCGCCGACTTCATCATGAGCACTGATAACGTTTTGGGTGTCGCCGGCGCGAGCAACGGGAGCCTGAAGCTGCTCTTTTTCGGATTGATCTTCAGCATGGCGATTCTGATGTGGATGGGCAGCCTCGTGGCAAACCTGATCAATCGATTTTGGTGGCTGTCCTACGCCGGCGCCGCTGTCATTGCATGGACCGGCGCGACTATGATTTTCGGAGATTCTTATGTGGTCGCGCACGTGAAGTGGTTGAGTCCATCCATTACGTACGTTACTTCGGCTTTGATCACTATTGCCGTTCCCGCCTTTGCGCACTGGTTCCATCGCGTCCGCGGAGGGTAACTCGAGCCAGCTATAATTACCGCGGAGGTCAAACTATGAAACTCAACGAGATGCTATTGCCGGAATTCGATCAGGAGATGGCACTGACCCGGAAAACTCTGGAGCGGATACCTGAAGAGAAGTTCGACTGGAAGCCACACGAAAAATCGATGCCGCTTGGCAGGCTGGCAGGACACCTTGCGGAAATGTTGGGATGGACCGGCGAGACGATTCGCAAGGATTCACTCGATCTGGCGCCGCCGGGCGCGCCGCCGATGCGACCGGCCGTCGTCAAAACTCGCAAGGAGGTCCTGGATCTCTTCGACAAGAACAATGCTGACGCACGTGCTGCCCTGGAAAAAGCCACGGATGACCATCTGCTCAAATCGTGGTCGCTGCTCATGGGCGGAAAAACACTCATGACCATGCCCCGCATGGTCGTCATCCGGAATTTCGTGATGAATCATATGATTCACCATCGCGCGCAGCTTGGCGTTTATCTGCGCCTGAACAACATACCTGTGCCGGCGATCTACGGTCCGTCCGCCGACGAAGGCCAGATGTAGCTCGGGTCATCGCACAGCGATCACCAGGTTCACGATTCGCAGGAAGCGAGATGCCTCTGGAAAGTAAAATCCGAAAATGCTCCCGACGGCAACTTTCGGCAATGTCGGGTTGGTGTGACCGTACATCTGAAGCAGCGTGAGCGTGTGGTCAATACCATTGGCGCGAGCGGCCTCCGCAAGCTCGATGCTCTGTTGAGCAGGGATGCATGGATCATATGCGCCGTGAATCAAGATCAGGGGCGCCTGAAGCCGCGAGACATAACGTGACGGCGAGAGCGCATCGAGCCTCTGCTGCAGACTTTCGGGCGCGGCGTTGAGCCGGGCTCTAAAATCCTCGCGATTCGTTGTTGAAAAAACTTCAAGAAGGCTCCGAGCGTCGGCCGCCAGATTTTCTTCGATGCCAGGTTCCACCGGCAAACCCGCCGCACGCTTTTCTGCAATTTCACGAATCCGCTGCCGGCTGGTTTCGTCGACAGCAAGATCAGAGTTGGCCGCCAGATAAACCCACTTGCTGTAAGCAAGCGGCGTTTCCGGCCCGGTCACGACGAATTCCAGCGTTTCTCGAATGTCGAAATATCCGCCGAAACCTATCACGAATCGAACCTGACGGCGGATATCGGGGTCCATTGCGGCAATGAGCGCTGGTCCGCACCCATAACTAAAGCACCCAATGCCCGCGTTGCGGCCAATCGACTGGAACACCGTCTTGACGCTCACAGCATCCTCTGGACGCAGGTGCTGTTTCTTCATTTCAGCCAGATCCGGAACGTAGACTTCATAGCCTGCTTGAGCGAGACCTTCGGAGACGCGGACCAGATCCAGACTATTCTTGCCTGTTGGGTTTACGCCATGCACGATCAGTATCGGCGAGACGGGGTTACTCCCGCGGTACACATCCACAGGAATCCCACCGCGAACAGTGGTCTGGCGCGAAACCGCTCCCTCCCAGGCATTAAGGCCATCGGCGTATCCGAGTATTTTTGCGGCAAGAAAAACGACCAGAAGTCCACGGCGCACAAGAAGGAACAGAACTATAAGAATTGCGCCCAGTGCTAAAGGCCGGGCCTTTCGGGCACTGCTTCCCGAAGCTGAAAGGAGCCGAATCCGCGTGCCACTGTTACGTCGTGTAATCCGCATTGATTCGAATATATTGCTCCGTCAGATCGCACGTCCAGACGCGGGCCGATCCCAAACCCGAATGAAGAACCACGCGAATTCGAACTTCCCGCCCCTTTAGTTTTTGGCGGGCGCCCTCCAGCGTCGCATCAGAAATCGGCACGCCGCCGATATAGATATCGACTCGATCCGAGTCTAGCGGAATTCCGGAATTTCCGATGGCCCCAACAATACGTCCCCAATTCGGATCGGCACCATAAATGGCAGTCTTCACGAGTGGCGACCGTGCGATCGTCCGGCCGATGGTGCGAGCTGCGTCATCGCTCGGAGCACCTTCGATGGTGAGTTCCACAAATTTTGAAGCGCCCTCTCCATCGCGCACGATGGCCGTCGCAAGCTCTGTACAGACTTGCAGCAGTTTCTCCTGGAATTCACCCACCGGTGGCCTGACACCCGAAAGACCATTCGCCAGCACAACAACCATGTCGTTAGTGGACGTGTCGCCATCAACCGTAATCGAATTGAAGGAGCGATGGACCGCGTAACGGAGCGCCTTATCCAGTTCTGCGTGTGGCACGGCCGCGTCCGTCATCACAAATGAAAGCATCGTCGCCATATCGGGATGTATCATTCCGGCGCCCTTTGCGACACCGGCAATCTCGGCGCCGCTCACTTCTACTGAAGCAATTTTTGGAACCGTATCTGTCGTCATGATGCCTTGCGCGAGCAGTTCGATGTTTGTGGGGAGCAGCCCCGAAACGAGGCTGGGAATCGAAGCACGGATACGATCTACCGGAAGAGTACGGCCAATCACTCCAGTCGAAGCGAGCAAAATTTCTTTGGGCTCGCACCCGACCTCCCTCGCCAACAATTCGGCGCATTGTTGCGCAGCTTGCATGCCGGCATCACCCGTCGCGGCATTCGCGTTTCCAGAATTCACTAGCAATGCTCGAACTCGATGACCGGTCTCCTGAAGATGTTTTTTACAGACGACGAGCGGAGCGGCCATGAATGCGTTCTGCGTAAAAACTGCCGCCGCGACTGCCGGTGTCTGCGACCAGATCAAGGCAAGATCGAGGGCTCCGCCAGGCTTGATACCGGCCGCTACGGCCGATGTTTTGAACCCTTGTATAATCATTCAATGATCCTCTTCACGTCTTTGTTTAGCCTCATTCTGTTCCTACCCGGTTTGCTCCCCCAACAGATTTTGAGCGGACGCCGTTGCATCGAGCCCGGAAAGGGGCAGTTTCTCATACTCGTTGGATCTTCCGGTTTGTTTAGCATGTTTGGCCATGACCACGTCATTGAAGCGAAGGAGATTTCCGGATGCGCTGAAATTTTGGGGAGCGATTTGACGCGTTCTTCAGCCGAGCTCACGTTTCCTGCCGGCAAAATCACCGTGCTCGATCCAAAAGACAGTGCAACGGATCGCGCAAAAGTTCAACAGCAGATGGATACCGACGTCCTGCGGACTCAGGAATTCCCTGCCATCCGGTTCCGATCCACGGGTGTACGGCGCGCTCAGAGCAGAGACAATGGATTCATTGTCGATGGCCAGCTCACGATACGCGACCGAACACAACCCGTGGCTATTCCTCTTGAAGTAGCGCCCGCCGGAGACGGAGCAACCCGAGTAAAGGGGGAATACTCCTTTCGCCAGACCGCGTTTGGCATTATCCCTGTTCGCGTCGCGGGTGGAGCGGTCCGCGTGAAGGATGAAATCAAAGTGCGGTTTGAACTTTATTTGAAATAGAAAAGCATCGGGTGACGTGGAACATACTCAGCTCTGGGATTTGTGACTCTTTCCGATCGTCATATAATTGACGGCGTTGTCGGGAGGTTTCCATGAAGGTCGGCCGATTTTCCGCTTTGATTCTGTTTCTGCTTCTCTCTTTGATGCCGGCGTATGCCGCGCAGGCGGGAGCGCTGCCGCAGGGAGTCGAGCGAGTCACCTCTGTGGAAGGAATCACAGAATATCGACTCCAGAACGGCCTGCGTGTTCTATTTTTCCCGGATCCATCGAAACCGACGGCCACGGTGAACATCACATATCTTGTCGGGTCGGGGCATGAGAACTACGGAGAAACCGGAATGGCGCACCTGCTCGAACACATGTTGTTCAAGGGCTCGGTGAAGCATACGAACGTCATGAAGGAGCTTCAGGATCACGGATCGCGGCCCAACGGAAGTACCTGGTTTGACCGGACCAACTACTTCGAAACGTTCCAGGCCAGTGACACGAACCTCGAATGGGCGTTGGATCTTGAGGCCGACCGTATGGTGCACTCCTTCGTCGCCAAGAAAGACCTCGACACCGAAATGACAGTGGTGCGCAACGAATTCGAATCGGGTGAGAACTCTCCGCTGAACATTCTCGAGGAGCGTGTGATTTCCACCGCGTATTTGTGGCACAACTACGGCAAATCCACGATAGGCGCGCGCAGCGATATCGAGAACGTGCCGATTGAGAGGCTGCAGGCGTTCTATAGAAACTTTTACCAGCCCGACAACGCCATTCTGCTTGTAGCGGGCAAAGTCGATGAAGGGAAAACGCTGGGCCTTGCGGTAAAGTATTTCGGTCCGATTCCGCGTCCTCAGCGCGTGCTGCAATCCATTTACACCATCGAACCTGTACAGGATGGAGAACGTGCAGTGACTCTGCGGCGTGTGGGCGAGATTCAAGGCGTCGCGGCCGCTTATCACGTTCCGCCAGGATCGCATCCGGATTTCGCAGCGCTCGATCTGGCTTCGCAAATACTTACAAACTCCCCCTCCGGACGGCTCTATAAAGCGCTGGTCGAAACCAAAAAAGCAACCAGGGTAAGCGGCTCCAACTACCAGTTGAAGGATCCCGGTGTCGCGATCTTTCAAGCGCAGGTTCCAAAGGAGTCTTCGGTCGAAGAAGCGCGGGACATACTGCTTGCCACCATCGACGACATCCGGTCGAACCCCTTCACTACCGAAGAGGTGGAGCGGGCCCGGGCTCGAATCCTCAAGGATATCGATCTCCTTTTAAGTAACTCCAACAGGGTGGGACTTGAACTCAGCGAGCGGGCTGCAATGGGGGATTGGCGATTGCCCTTCGTCCATCGAGACCGCCTGAAGCAGGTTTCCAAGGAAGATGTGCAGCGCGTCGCTACCTACTATTTCAAAACTTCTAATCGAACCGTTGGCCTCTTCATACCTACGGCTGAACCGGACCGAACCGAAATCCCGCCGGCGCCGGACCATGTCACTCTGATGAAGGATTACAAGGGCGGGGCAAGCGTGTCGATAGGTGAAGCCTTCGATCCATCGCCGGAGAATATCGATGCGCGAAGCCAGCGGCTGACTCTGCCGGGCGGGCTAAAGCTTGCGCTGATCCCCAAGGAAACGCGTGGCGACGTTGTTTCGGCAGTAATACGGTTGCAGTTCGGCGACGAGAAGAGTCTCATGGGACAATCGACGATCGGCCGGCTCACGGCGCAAATGCTGTTGCGCGGGACAACAAAGCATACGCGCCAGGACATTCAGGACGAGCTGGACAGGCTGAAGGCCCGATTGACGATTGGCGGAGGCGCCGCCGGCGTCACCGCCACGATTGAAACTGTTCACGAGAACCTTCCCAAAGTTCTCCAACTCGCGGCTGAGGTGCTCCGGCAGCCGGCTTTTCCAGTGTCGGAATTCGAAGCACTACGCCAGCAGCAGATCGCCGGAATCGAGTCGCAGAAAAGTGAACCCAGCGCGGTCGCATCCCAGGCGTATCAAAGACACATGAATCCCTATCCAAAAGGCGATGTGCGCTACGTTTCAACCTTCGACGAAGAAATCGCCGATCTCCGCGCTATCCCTGTAGATGAATTGAAGAGGTTCCACAGTGACTTCTACGGCGCATCCAACGGCGAGTTGGCCGTGGTTGGCGACTTCGATGCCGAGGACGCCCAAAAGACCGCCGCATCGGAATTGGGAACGTGGAAGAGCCCGAAGCCATATGCGCAAGTGAAAAATCCGTACCGCAAGATTGAGCCGCTCAATCAATCCTTCGAAACTCCAGACAAGGCGAATGCTCATTTCCTGGCCGGCATGCGCATCAACATTCGTGATGAAGACCCGGACTACCCGGCCCTTCTCCTCAGCAACTACATCATTGGAACGGGCATCAACTCGCGATTGTTTCAGCGTATCCGCGGCAAGGAGGGCCTCAGCTATGGCGTCGGATCCTCATTCTCGGTTACTCCTACCGAGGACAACGCGTCATTTTTGGCGACCGCGATTTCGGCTCCTGAGAACACACCCAAGGTAGAGGCCGCCTTCCGTGATGAGATGTCGAAAATCCTCCGGGAAGGTTTCACCGAAACCGAAGTCGCCGCGGCAAAGGCCAGTTGGCTTCAGGCGCAGCAGGTGAGCCGCGCGCAAGATCGGGAGTTGGTCGGCAGGATCGGCACTCAGACCCATTACGGGCGCACCATGGCCTGGGATGCCGACCTGCAGACGACCGTCCAGTCCCTGACGCCTCAACAAATCCTGGAAGCTCTTCACCGTCATCTGGATTTATCCGCGATGACGTTCATGAAAGGCGGCGATTTCAAAAAGGCGGGCGTGAAGCCTTAGGGCTATCTCTCTTTCGCCTCCACATGTCCTACAGTGTCACCGCCCTGCTCCGGGCTGCTACACAGTATTCAAAACTCTAATAGCTGCTACGAATAGTAGTAGAAACATAGGGCTGGCAAGATGTCCTTGTGGTAGGCTTTTTTGCCTTTTATTGAACGGAAAGGTAAGGAGGTAGGGTGAGCACAACTCTAAACGGCAGGGCTCCGGCGACCGTGAACGATTTTTCGGCCAGGGAAGATAAGCCGCCATTTCCGGGTATTCCAACAACTTCTGACGGCGCCGGCATGGTGGTTTGGGTGGAAACCCACATCACGCAAGGTGCATGCGCATACCCGATTACCTCCTCCACCACGATGGGCGGCGGGTATCAGGTCGAAGTGGCGAATGGCAAACACAATCTTTGGGGCGAAGAGTTGGCTTTCGTCGAGCCGGAATCCGAGCATAGCGCCGCCAGCACGTGCGAGGGTTTTGCGGTGTCCGGAGGCCGAGTGACTAATTTCACTTCGGGCCAGGGCCTCATCCTGATGAAGGAAGTTCTTTATACGATTTCGGGCAAACGTCTCCCGATCGTCTTCCATATCGGAGCTCGTGCGCTGACATCCCAGTCTTTGAACGTTCACGCGGGCCACGACGACGTTTACGGCGTTGCCGATTGCGGCTGGGGCATCCTGTTTGCGCGCAATGCGCAGGAAGCCGGTGACCTCGCCTTGGTCGCCCGCCGAGCCGCGGAAGAGACCGAGACTCCATTCCTGAATGTTCAGGACGGCTTTCTCACGACACACACGATTGAAAACGTGCGCCTGGCCGAACCGGAGTTAATGAGGCAATTTGTCGGACACCCGTCGGAGCGCACTCGTGCGCTGTTCGATCCCAGAGTTCCTTTGATGTCGGGAGTTGTTCAGAACCAGGACAGCTACATGAAGGGCAAGATCGCCCAGCGCAAATTCTACGATCGGGTGCTGCCCACCTTGAAAGGGGTGATGGACGAATATCACCGGCTGACTGGCCGCCGATACGACGTCGTGATGCCGTACCGTCTGGAAGATGCGGATTATGCGATCGTCGGATTGGGATGCATGATCGAGACTGCGGAAGCCACGGTGGACTACATTCGCGAGCAATACGGCATCAGAGTTGGTCTTCTGCACGTCACGTGCTGGCGGCCATTTCCGTCGATTGAAATCGTGGAAGCGCTCCGGCACTGCCGGGCGATTTCCGTCATCGAGCGCCTCGACATACCGACCATGCAGTCCAATCCACTGCTTTGCGAAATCAAAGCCGCTTTTGCCGATGCGATATCGGGAACACCAGGTTATCCGGAGTTGGACAGGCTGCCGCGATTCTTCGGTGGATCGGCAGGATTAGGCAGCCGTGACGTCCGCGCCGGCGACTTCATCGCCATCGTCGACAACATGCGCAGCGATAGTCCGCGGACTTACTTCACGGTCGGAATCAAACACGAGACTGCCCTTCCGGTAACCAACGATCCCGATGTCCGAACGCCCGGATCGTTTTCGATGCGCGGCCACTCGGTGGGCGGTTACGGATCGGTTACCACCAACAAGGTCATTGGCACCATTGCCGGCGAAGTCTTTGGCATGGATGTTCAGGCGTACCCCAAGTACGGATCGGAAAAGAAGGGCTTGCCCACCACCTATTACCTGACGATCGCCAAGGATCACATCCGCGTTCACTCCGAGCTCGAGAATGTCGAGTTCATCCCACTGAACGACGTGAACGCATTCAACCTGGAAAATCCGCTGGCCGGCTTGTCCGATACCGGCATGGTGTTCGTGCAAAGCCCGAGGAAGGAGCCGGTGGAAATTTGGGCAGCAATACCCGCATGGGCACGAAGAACGTTGATTCAGAAGAACGCGAGGTTGTTCGCGTTGGACACGGTGAAGATTGCGAAGGAAGTATCGTCGCTGGCAGACTTGCAGCAGCGCATGCAGGGTATCGTGCTTCTTGGGGTGTTCCTTCGAGTAACGCCTTTCACCGCCGAAAGCGGAATCAGCGACGAAGCTCTGTTCCAAGGCGTCGAGAAATCGCTCCGAAAATACTTCGGCAAGCGCGGAGAGCGCGTTGTGCAGGACAACCTGAAGGCCGTATCGCGCGGTTACCGGGAGCTGATTGAAGTGCCGCGGGACGTCATGCTCGCAAATCCAGGCGACGGTCAGGTCACAGCAAAATAAGGTCTGCTGTAGCGGCGGTCTATTACCGCCGGCAAGGAGTCAAAACGTAATGGATCAAAGAATCGATGTTTCGGTTGAAGAACTGATCGAAGATATCGAAATCAATGTTGTCGATATCGAGGACTTCAACGAACGCGTCGTCAGGGCGTACAACGACGGTACTGCAGAAAAGGGTTTGGCCGCCGACGACCAGTTGGCGCGCAGCATCATTCCCGCCGCCACCGGCGCGCTTCGCGACTTCAGTTATATCGCTCCTGATATTCCGGAGTTTATCGCCGAGAATTGCGTTGGTTGCATGGACTGTGTGACGGAATGCCCGGACACAGCCATCCTCGGCAAGGTCGCGGAGCCGGCAATCCTCGATGAGAGACTCACGGGAATACCGGACGAGGAAACGCGGACGAGCATTGGTGCGCAGTGGGCCATCACGAACAAGTACCACACGGTTCTGGAAAAGAAAGGTCAGGGCGGCGGAAAGTTCGGAATCTTCATCGACCCGACCAAATGTAAGGGTTGTGCAGAGTGCGTGGATGCGTGCGGCGACCACAATGCGCTGAAGATGATCCCAAAGAACGACAAGAACATGGCATGGTACAAAACGGCCTTCCAGTTCTACCGCAGCATGCCGGAAACGCCAAAGAAGTTCATCAACGAAAAGGCGCTCGCCGACATGATGCTCGCCGAGCGATCTCTCTTGTACGTCGGCGGCGCCGGATCCTGCATGGGTTGCGGTGAGGCTACGGCATTACGCATGATGCTGGCGGCAACGGGTTTTGTGTATGGGAAGGAAAACATCGGGATCGTGGCGGCAACCGGCTGCAACACGGTGTACACATCGACCTATCCGTACAATCCGTATCAAGTCGCCTGGACAAACTCGCTCTTTGAAAACGCTCCAGCCGTTGCGATGGGCGTGCGCGCAAGGTGGGATGTGCAGGGTTGGCAGTCGAAGCGCTTGTGGATCATCGGCGGTGACGGTGCGATGAACGATATCGGATTCCAGTCGCTGTCGCGAATGCTTGCGGCCGGCTGCGACATCAAGGTCATCGTTTTAGACACGCAGGTCTACTCGAACACTGGCGGGCAGACGTCCACCAGCTCCTTCAAGGGGCAGGACGCCAAGATGAGTTTCCACGGAACGGTGATCCATGGAAAGAAAGAGAACCGGAAAGAGCTCGGCAACATCTGCATGATGCACAAGGATGTGTATGTCGCGCAGACGACTTGCGCTCACGTCAATCATTTCTACAAGGCCATCATGGAGGCCAACGCGTACCCTGGCCCCGCAATTGTCAACGTGTTCACCACCTGCCAGCCTGAACACGGGGTGGGCGACAACATGGCCGAACATCAGGCGAAGCTCGCCGCCGATTCGCGCAGCTTCCCGATATTCATTTACGACCCGCGGAAGGGACCACAATTCAAGCAGCGTCTCAGCCTGGCCGGAAATCCGAACGTGAAAGAAGACTGGTATGTCCACCCGAAGACGGGCGAACCGATCGACTTCATCACCTTCGCTCGTTCGGAGGGCCGCTTTGCCAAACACTTCGATCGAGAAGGCAACCCGTCGGCAACGCTGATCGCCACCAAACAGGAGCGGCTGGAAAACTGGCATCTGCTGCAGGAGTTGGCGGGAATCAAGTAAAACGAATTGCGAATTGCGAATTTGGAGAGGGTTTACAGGTGAATTTTCCCGCAAATTCGAAATTCGCAAGCGCGTACTGACTGATGGCCGCATGACCCACGAACTGGACCTGATGCGGGGGAACCTCCACGCCGAAGGGCTGCTGATGGCCTACATCCCGAAGCAGAAGCTACTCATTCAGGCCTTACGGATTTCAACTAAATTTCCGAAAAGGATCGCGACAGCCACGCTACCGTTTCTCGTATTCCTTCGCGAAATTATCGTCATCCGGGGATTGTGCTAGCTCGTTCAAAGACTCCACCCCGGTCTCGTACTACGCCGGACGGCAGCGGAAGTCTCTGCCGGGCGGACCGCTCCGATCTGTTCGATTTGAAACGTCCATGGCGTGACGGAACCAGCGCTGTTCCAATTGCCGCAATGTCCAAATACATCAAAAAGACTTGACACTGCATCAAATATTTTGTACATTTCGGAGATTGGAGGTGCTTCTATGACTGTCAAGGTAGCGGACAAGGCTTGGATCGCAGCAGCTCTTCTCCATCGAGAGAATCCGAACGCGACGGATTTTCCTGCGCAGGAAATCCGGCAGCGCGCCGAACGCGAGTTTGGTGCTTCAGATACAACTAAAAGCATCTGGTATCACATCCTCACGCATTGCGTCGCTGGTAAAAGGGCGAATCCCGGAAACTACCGCATGCTGCATCAGACGGGTCGCGGACGGCGACGACTATTCCGCACAGGTGATTCTATCCATCGAGACCGCAAAGGAAAGCAGGTACCTTTCCGCGAAGATATACCCGAGAGGTACTGGAATCTGCTGGACTGGTATGAGTCCGAATACAACCGCAACGACGATGGAGCACGATCCAGCGACGATAAGAATGGTATGCCATCCGCTCCAGACGGCTCCGGCAAGAATTGGTTGCGCTTCGTGGGATACATCAATAAGGAAGACCTGAACACCATGAGCGAAGCTATCGAGCAGAACTGCGAACAGATCATTCCTGAATGAAAGACGGCTACTTGCTAGACACCAACATCGTGATCGCTCTGTTTGCTGGCGAGGGCTCCGTTGTGAACCGGTTCTCCAAGGTCAACTTTGCCGCCCTGAGTGCCATCGTTTACGGAGAGCTCCTGCAAGGAGCTCTCTATTCTTCCAGGATTGCTCAGAATGTAAGTAGGCTTGATGTCCTGCGACAATCTGTGCCGCTATTGTCCTGCGACGAAGGAACAGCAGCCGCATACGCTGACATCGGAGTTCAGCTTAGAAGACAAGGGCGGCCGATTCCTGACAACGATGTTTGGATTGCCGCTACTGCCCGCCAGCACAGCTTGACGCTGGTAACCCGTGATCGTCACTTTAGCCATGTGAGCGGTATTCGCACGGAAAAGTGGTGAGAACCGGTAGCAATGGAGTTCACGCTGCGGCGGCACCGAAAGTGGATCAAGCGCCACACCGCCACATCTTTCGTCGCTAGACTTTCGCGTCAGGCGCGTACAGAATTCTAAAGAGTGCCCATACCTGCACCAACTCTATCCATCGTTGTTCCGTGGTATGACAATTTGGATGAAGCCATCGACCTGTGCCGGCTCACGCGCGAACAGATCGAGGGCGAAATTTCCGCTGAGTGGATATTGGTCGCTCTCGACCCGAAAAGGATAAACACCGGAAAGGTCGATATCCCCACTGAAGGATCCCTATTGCCGCGTACACCCAATTCCGGTCCCACCGCTTTTGCAATCCCCGCGCTGCCCTTATTGGTCTTGACCCGCCACATCGCTTCTTTCAGGTTTTCCCACTCCCATATCTCCTCCATTATTCGATCCGTGTTGGCCGGGCTTTCGTGTTCATTGAACGCCAGCAGCGAGCGCCTCCTATCCGGTTCTTGTTCATCGACCCGCGTTTTTGCTCCACGCTTCCTTCAGACCCCCATCATGCGGTAGCCCTTGCGCTTCGCTAATCCTTCACCTCCATCAGGTTGGATAGAAGACTCTCACTTCCGAGCTGCTGAACATGCTCGGCACACATGTAGTCGCGGGCTTCAGCCCGCGTTCCACCACGTCTGAGGACTGGTTCAACTGACGGTTTTCGGATTAATCGTACGAGAGTGCTGAGCCAAGTATGTTAACGCTCCGCTGGCCACCCTTTGTCGAGCGGCTTTGCCGGATCCGAGGTAATCTGCAGCTCCGCGCAGTGGTGATACGAGTATCCACCAGGATTGTTAAAAGCGTGCTCGGCCATAAACTGCACGACTTGGAGCGTGCATTTCTTGCAGTTGATGTTCGGCAGCTGTATGTCCGTCTCAAAGACATCCATTTTACCGGTCGGCCGCGTGGAATGGACGAACAGGCCATCGGCAAGCACAGGAATCTGCGGCAGGTTCTGGATTGCAGCTGACACAGACCATGGCCCCCTCTCGCTGTCTCTCGTGGTGACTTGCGGGTCAAGCGGCAGCTCGTTGGGCGAGTTCACCGCCAATGCTACCCGGTAGTGGCCCGGGTGGTACACGGTTTCCTGAATTTTGAGATGCAGCTTCTGGCCACCAACGGCTTTGCTGATGTCGTAGCTCGGTTTGCCCCAATCGGTATTGGAACCACCGCAGGGGCCTGCCTTCTGCGGGTCACCCCGGTCGCTTTCGATGAGCCACGAGGCGGGTTCCAAAAGCTTGAAGTGGGCGGAGGCACTCCGCATGGATACCGCCAGCCCGGCGACCAGGAAAACAAATCGGACAGAATATCTCATCGAATTCAATTCGAGATGATTGCAAACGCAAAGAGATTAGAGACGGTGACATTTGTCCGCTGAGGGCGATTAATCGGGAAAAGTCGAGGTCTTGCGTAAGGATGATTCTTGAGTCTTGCCGAGCACGTTGAACAATTACTTCATCGCTTGCGTTTGTGGGCAAGATTTCGCTGACTCTCACAACGTCGTGACCAAGGGATTTCAGAAGCTCGACTGTCAGCGGCGAAATGTGCAGATCAGCGAGCAACCTCATCGAATAGCGGAGGTCTTTTCGCTCGCCAGCCACGAGGCGTACTTCGCAGCCTGATAGACATCTTCCTTTTCGAGTTCAGGATAGGCAGCCACAATTTCTTCAGCGTCCAGTCCGTCGCCCAGTAGTTTCAGGACAAAATCGACGGTGATGCGCATTCCCCGTATGATCGGGCGCCCTTCGCAAATTCCTGGATCGACGGTTATACGATCAAGCATCTTGTCCTCAACCTAATGGAAGATCCTGCTATTTGCAAGTCCGTAGAGGTAGCGGAGACTGGGACAACAGGATCGCGACCCATGAAGTCGGCTTCGCGGAAACGTCCCAGATCCGGACTTCCGGTTTTATTTCAGGGACGTCCTGCCGACGGGCTCTATCGGTCGGATCATGTCCCTTTTTCTCGTTCTTCACAGTGCGGCTGCCGGTGCCGATTGCTGCTCCGGGTCCGTGGTCGAAGTCCAGCGCAGCTGCGATCCTAACGCTTCTCAAGACTGAATGACAGAATGGTGAGACTGCGGGGTAATTCTCGCGACAGGGTGCGCTGCCGGTCCACTTCAGAAAGGACCTGCTTCGATTGTTCGATCACTTCTATTAACTCTTTCCCTGAACGGTGCCGAGGCCTGTACCTCTCGTCACGAATCCATTCGGAGGATCGGTACGCTTTTGCGGGGCTTGGTTCGCTGCACCACTCCGGAAGGGGGGCCGTCTCACTCTGGAAAGCGATGAAGTGTCGGTCACTGTCGTCGATGTCCGACGTGGCGCTTGCTACGTCTACGATTTGTAAGCTGTCTAGATCGGGATACTCGTAGATCGCGTCCAAATTGAAAAGAAGCGGACATGCATAATAGACCTCCGCATGCTGGATCGAAGCAAGGCGACACAGCGTCTCGTGCTGTGACAATCCAGTCGTTGGATTGCGCCATACGGACAGTTCTGACCGAAGATAAGGCGCATAAAAGCGGGCCGGAGTAAAACGGCTTCTCCTGGGCAATCTATGTACAACTTTGAACTGAAGGAAATAGCCGAAATGAAATGTACTGTTTTGTGTGCCACCACTACTGATCGCATGCGAGAGGGAGGCATAAAGATCTGCTGTTGTCACGGATGCATGGACCCAGCCTTGGTCGAAACCAACCCATGCCTCTTGTTGTGTTGATGGCTTTAACATCCGGAGAAAACGTGCGCCAAATACGTCAGCGAAGGCATCAACAATCGCCCTGTGGTAATGCAACTCCAGCAAAGCCTCAGTGAATTCTTCACTCATTCTTTAGCGCCGAACGGACCCGGCGTTTCGCCCCAAGCCGGTATTGCAACTCACGAAATGAAGCTTCGCCGGATCTACAACATGTGTTTTTCTTTCGCTGCCATTCTAGATCAGCAAATCAGCAGACCGACAGAGGTGAAGTGCAGGATCACCGTCAATGTGACTTATGACTTAGCACAATCCGAACTCGTCAAAAGACCGAGAAGTCGGCTTCGCGGATGTCTCTGCAGCCGGAGCAAAACCGATTTTGAGACCTCCATTACGGCCAGTCATCACCGTGATTGAATTGCGCCCAATCGCGAGCGCGAAAAACTGAAATGAAATCGAGCACAAATTCGTCCTGCGGCTTCTGTTGTAGGGTGACTCGTAGTAACTTTAACCGCGCAGGCTGCCAATCCTGGCGAACAAGATTCCTGAAGCCAGCGTCACGTGTGAAGCAAAGATCAAAGCGGTCGCGAGCGAATCGTAGAGCTTCCGTTGTCCAATCCCTGCAACCGTAGCGTATGAACCGATTCCACTTCGTAACCTTCTCTGCGCAGGGCGGCAACGAGTTTCTGCGGCAAATTCTCATCGAGCAGGATTTTCACGCCGGCTGGAGGTCTTTCCGATGGGCAAGCTCGGCAAGAACGCCGCGAACCGATTCCTCAGTTAGACTCGGATAAGCGTCGACGATTTGCGCGATGCTCATGCCCGCGGCAAGCGACTCAAGAATGAGCGCGACGGAAATGCGAGTGCCACGCACACGCGGGCTGCCGCCGAGGTGCTCGGGATCAGCTACAATCCAGTTGTCCATACAATCAAGCTTACGACCTGTCGAATATGTGACTCAAGCCGGCGCCCAAGCGCACAGATTTTCCGATCGCATCCTGACTTGTCCGGAATCGGCTTTCTGCTCTACGTGAGCCGCTCGTTCGTCAGTCGAAGCGCTGGGTTGGCGGCCTACTCGTAGCGCAACGCGTGCATCGGGTTGACGCGCGAGGCGCGGCGGGCGGGAAAATACGCGGCGAGGAAGGTCACAGCTAGCACGATTGGCGCGACGACGAGAAGCGCAGCGACGTCTCGCGGTTCGTCGCCGCCGCCCGGGAACGCGGCCCGCAGCAGCTCGCCGGCCCCTACGCTGCCCGCCAGCCCCAAAATCAGACCGACGACGGCGAGGAGGATGCCCTGCTGCAGCACCATGCGGAGCACGGTGGTGCGGGTCGCGCCAATCGCCATGCGGATGCCGATCTCGCGCGTGCGTCTGGCCGCGGCGTAGGCGACGAGGCCGTAGAGTCCCACAATCGCCAAGCCGAGTCCCATCGCACCCATCCCGCCGACCATGGTGATCAGCACGTTGAAGATGCTGACGGCCCTCATCCGGTAAAACTCCTCCATGGTGCGGACGTTGAAGATCGGCAGGTTCGGGTCCATCTCGTGGACCACTTCGCGCAATGGGCCGACGAGGCTCGCCGGATCGCCGGCAGACTGCGCGACCATGATCATGCGCTGCTGCGGCTTCTGGCGATACGGCAGATAGATGAAGTCGGACGGCGGCTCGGCGACAAAGATATATTTGGCATTCTTCGCGATGCCGACGATCTCGACCCAGGGCCTGCCGGCCTCTTCCAGCCTGAAGCGCTTGCCGAGCGCATCCTTGTTCGGCCAGTAGTGCTCAGCAAGATGCTGGTTCACAATCGCCGCGCGCGGCGCGCTGGTGTCGTCGGTCACGCGAAAATTGCGCCCCTTGAGGATCGCGATCCCCATCGTATCGAAGTAGTGCTCGTCCACCATCGACGACCCGACCGTGACCGATTCTTTGCCCGGTGGAAACTGATGGCCTTCCGGCGCGATCGTGGACGCACCCCTGGAGTCGTTCGACATCGGGATGGAGTTGGTCATCGTGACGCGTGTGACACCAGGCACCTGGCGCGCACGGTCGGCCACTTGTTGAAAGAACTGCTGCGTTTGGGTCTCCGAGTACCGTATGAGGCCCGGGTCGAAGCTCATCATCAGCAAATGATCCGTACGATAGCCCGGACCGGCCGCCAGCTCACGGCTGAAGCCGTGGTACATGAACATCGCCACGACTAACAGGACGACTGAGACAGCGACCTGGCCAGTGACGAGGATCGCCCGCCCCCAACGCCGCCCGCGGCCCGGCGCGACACTGTCGCCGGTTTTCATGATGGCCGTTAGATCGGTACGCGTTGCTTGGAGGGCTGGCACGAGGCCGAAGATCAGCGCGCTCACCACCGCCACCAAGAGAGAGAACAGCAGCGCGCGCCGGTCCATCTGGAAGGACAACATGATCGGCAGATCCGTCGGCAGCTCGATCTGCCGGAAAAGCAGCATGCCGGCATAGCCGACGCCGAGTCCGAGTAGACCGCCTCCCGCGGCGATCAGCAGGCTCTCCGTCACCAGTTGCCGGATGAGCCGCCCACGGCCCGCACCGATCGCTAGGCGCAGCGCCATCTCTCTCTCTCGCACCGGCGCCCGGCTGGTCAGAAGGCCCGCGACGTTTGCGCACGCGACGAAGAGCACCGCAAACGCTAAGGTTGACAGCATTGCGATCAGCGTTGCATCCGGCGGATCCTGGGCGATTCGCGCCTGAAGTTCGGTCCGCACGACGAGATCGCGGTTCTTGTTCGTGTCGGGATACGCCCGCTGCAAATCCTTACCCATGGCCGTCAACTCGATCTGCGCCTGCGCCTGAGAAACGCCCGCTTTGAGGCGGCCCTTGACCGTGAGGTTACGCGCGTCCCGCGCCTCCAGCGACGCGGTCCTCGGGTCACTGAGGAGGCGTGGCGACATCATCAGCGGCACGAAAAAATCCGAGCGCACGTACTGGTTCATGCCGGTGAATTCGGACGGGGCCACGCCGACGACCGTGAACGCGTTCCCGTTGATGCGCACGCTGCGCCCGAGGACGGCGGGATCCGACCCAAATTCGTGTTCCCACATCGTCCGGCCGAGCACGACGACGGCATCACGGCCGGGCACCTGATCTTCTTCAGGCCTGAAGTCGCGACCGAGCGTCGGCTCGACGCCCATCAAGCTGAACAGATTGCCGCTGACCAGCATGCCCATCTTCAGCCTGGGCGAAGCTTTCACATCGGCCGAAAAACCCGCCATCTCGTACGTGAATGCCGCCAAGCCCTCGTAGCTCTTGGCGCGATCGCGGACGTCCACGTAATCGCGGTACGACGACACCAGCGCCGTTGCTCTGAGCGACTCGAGCGAGTTCATCGAGCCCACCGTGATGATTTCGCCAGGCCTGGCGACCGGGAGGGGCCGCAGCAGCAGCGCATCGGCGAAGCTGAAAATGGCCGTGTTGGCGCCGATGCCGATCGCCAACGACAACACCGCGATGCCGGTGAAGCCGGGACTTGCCGCCAGCATGCGGCAGCCGTGCGTCAGGTCCTGCCACAGCCGTTCCAGCCATAAGAGCCCCCACACCTGTCCACGATTCAGACTGCGAGTCATATGAGGTTTGGACGCCGCCACCGACTTGACATAACAGTTATGAGACTCTACGGCACTCCAGGGCACCCTTCAACTCCAAACTGCCCGCTCTGTTCCTGGGGACGTCGCAGTTTTCGGACGGAACTTTTTCTTGCTCCTTGGTGTCTTCAATTGTCGGTTGCCGAGGATCCCAAGAAAGACCCCCTATGCTCATTGGCATCGCCATCTTGTTGGTTGGCCTGCAAAACCCGCCGTCCGCACATACCATCAGTGGCCGGGTCTCCGATGTGGATCGCAAACCTGTTGTGGGCGTTGCCGTTCAATTGGTCCGGCGAATGTATCAGAACGGCCGGCCGATTCTAGTGAGTGTTCGAGAAGCGACGACAGATCAAAGCGGCGAGTACCGGCTAGAGACCGGAAGCGCCGGGCGGTATTACCTGAGCGCTTCCTACCGCAGGGGCTTTGGGATAAACAGCACGACGTACAACGTTCCTGAAGACGGCTACCCTCCGATCTATTACCCCGGTACGGCTGACCCTCGAGCGGCAGCCCCTATCGATCTGCCCGCGGATGGATCGGTTTATGCGATCGATCTGACACTCTATCGCGTAGACACTCTGAGGATCAGCGGGCGCGTCTCGCTGGCGGATGGAACGTCAGATCCGGCTGCATCGTTGTCGATATTGCCCGGCCGCTCCGCCGTATTTCTTCCGCTGGCTATGCCGCGGCAGCCGATCCGCAAAGATGGCAGTTTTGAGTTCAGAGGTCTCATCCCCGGCAACTACGAGTTGATAGCAGACTCGCATTCGCTTGACGGGGAACCAATGAAAGGGCGAGTCTCTGTACAACTCGGCAGCAGGGACGTGGAAGATGTTTCCATTGTCCTCATGCCGGCGATTGAGATTGCGGGCCGCATTGCGGTCGAAAACGCGACCGGCGAGGCTGCTTCGAATCTGCTCAGGCAGTTGACCGTTTCGTTGCGTCCTGAGAGCGACAGCCAAATCGTGTTCAGCCCCACTGGAACTGTGAATTCGGATGGCTCCTTTACGATTCGAAAGGTTGGACCCGGCGACTATGCACTTGAGATTGGCGGACTTCCCTCGGACTGCTACATCAAAAGTGCTTTTGTCGGGCGAGCGGATATTGTCGAGCGAGGTCTGACTTTGTATGCGCAGTCACCAGGTCCTATGGATATCGTGATTAGTCCGCGTGCCGGACGAATCGAAGGGACAATCGTCGACATTGAGGGTACACCAGTGCCCGGGGCGCAGGTTGTTTTGATTCCTGATCCCCGACTACGGGAACGCGAAGGACTTTATAGGCTCGTGCAGGCGCTGAACGGCAGCTTCTCGATGCGCGGCATACGTCCCGGAAGCTACAAGCTATTCGCGTGGCCGGCCGATGAGACGCCGGCTTACAGAGATCCCGACTTCATTCGGGAATATGAGAATCGCGGTGAGAGCGTTCAAGTCGATGCGGAATCACGAGTCATTGTTCGAGCCCGCGTGATTAGATAGCTTTGGAGCTACGGCCAGCAGATTAAGGCAAAGGCGTAAGGGTCAGTGGCAGAGGTTGACCCGACTGCGAAATGAAACGAAGTTGACCGGCGCTCGAAGCGTCGCCGATCAAAATGAACTGTGTCGTGTAGCCTGCGCCATTCACGATGTGCGGAAAAACTTTTTCACTATTCGCGGGCTGTACGTCCTCGTTGATGGATGGCATCGAGGCGATCAGAAATTCGTGCCGCTCGTTATAGCGGCCCCGAAGTCCAATCAACGACAGCCCCGCGCGGGAATCCGTAGAAACGCGCAAAACACC
Source organism: Acidobacteriota bacterium (assembly GCA_003222815.1). Classification (GTDB taxonomy): domain Bacteria; phylum Acidobacteriota; class Terriglobia; order 20CM-2-55-15; family 20CM-2-55-15; genus 20CM-2-55-15. The sequence goes on from QHXC01000420.1 coordinate 30,524, forward strand.
CTGGAATGGCGCCGCGACATTCTTGAATCCTGGAATCTCGTGCAGGAAGAGCGCAATCTGCCCTCTGGCCTCAACGGTCGCTGAAAAAGGAGGAGCCGCCGAAACCCCACGCGTGTCGGTGAGTTCCAAGGTGAGATTCGCTGCAGATATTCCGGGGTTTGCAATCGCGATACCGGTTCGAATGGAACCGGGTTGGCCGAATGTTCCCAAAGCTTCGACGAAGACCCGAAAGGCGTGCCCTGTTCCGGTTTGTGCGACTCCGGTCTGTGTCACAGTCACGCCACCAG
>QHXC01000034.1 GCA_003222815.1 Acidobacteriota bacterium
CCGTAGTAGCCGGAGGGATCATGTACGTATCGAGCGCCAACGAAGTGTATGCGCTCGATGCCGGCAGCGGCCGCCAGATCTGGCATCACCGGCGCTCCCGCACCACGGGTCTCGCTGGCAATGCCGCGACCGGATTCAATCGCGGCGTCGCGATCTCCGGCAATCGCCTGTTCATGCTTACCGACAACGCGCACATGATCTCGATTGATCGGTTCAACGGCGACCTTCTCTGGGAAACAGAAATGGCGGACTGGCGCCAGAACTACAACGGCACGTCCGCGCCTCTGGCAGTGGGCAATCTGGTGATCTCCGGTACCGCGGGCGGCGACGAGGGCGTGCGCGGATTCGTTGCCGCGTACGACCAGGCGTCCGGCAAGGAAGTGTGGCGCTTCTGGACCGTGCCCAATCCCGGAGAGCCCGGCTCGGAAACCTGGCAAGGAACGCTCACCGAGCACCGCGGCGGCGCCTCGTGGATGACCGGAACCTATGATCCGCAACTCGATCTGCTGTACTGGCCCACCGGCAACCCCGGTCTGGATTACAACGGAGACGAACGCCATGGCGACAACCTCTACAGCGACTCCGTTGTGGCGCTCGAAGCCAAAACCGGCAAGCTCCGATGGTACTTCCAATTCACTCCGCACGACATCCACGATTGGGACGCGCAGGAGCCGCCCGTTCTGGTGGATACCAACTGGCAGGGCCAGCCGCGCAGACTCCTGCTCCAGGCCAATCGCAACGGGTTCTTCTATGTGTTCGACCGTACGAACGGTCAACTGCTGCTGGCCAAACAGTTTCTGAAGAATCTCAATTGGGCGAAAGGAATCGACGCCAAGGGCCGCCCCATTCTGAACGACCTCAAGGAAAACGCCAATGGCGAAACCTACGTTTGCCCGGGCTTCCAGGGCGGCACCAACTGGTTTTCCACTTCATTTAATCCAGCGACGGGCTTGTATTACATCCAGGCGCTGGAACGCTGCAATCTTTTCTCGAAGCGGGACATGGAATGGCAGGCCGGCAAAGGTTTCATGGGTGGCACCGCGCGTCCGGCTCCCGGCGAGACTTTCACGAAGTCGCTACGCGCGATCAACATTCAAACCGGCGACACGGTTTGGGATCTTCCGCAGGTCAGCGGATCGTTAACCGCCTCTGCCGGTGTGATCTCGACGGCGTCCGGCCTGGTGTTCTTTGGCGAAAACAGCGGATCGTTCATGGCCACGGACGCCGCGAGCGGAAAGGTTCTCTGGGAATTCCCCACGAACCAGGTCTGGAAGGCGTCGCCGATGACCTACGTATTCGACAACAAGCAGTACATCGCGATTGCGGCTGGTCAGAGCATCATCGCCTTTGCGTTGCCCGAGTAGGAGGCAAGGCCACGTCAAAGTCCTCCAAAACTGGCGGCCGCGGATTACGCGGATGGCCCGCGTTCGCGGAATTGGCGTGATTGGCGGCTAATAAGCGCGGGCCATCCGCGTAATCCGCGCAATCTGCGGCTAAAACCTCTAAGGAGACATCATGAAGCGACTACCGACGATGATGGCACTGGCCGCTCTGGTTCTGGTCGGCGGACTTGCGGTACGCGCGCAAGAGCCGGCCCGCCGGTTCGTTCCCGTGACTGACGCACTAGTTCGGTAGCGCAAACACGTGAATCGCATTGTTGCGTTGTGGATTGATTCCGTTGACCCCGGCCCGAGGGAAAATATTCGCAGTAAGGGCGCCTAGACCTGTCACTACCGCGACGTACTGTTTTCCATTCACCCGATAGGTAATCGTGCTGTTTTGAATTGGGCCTCCGAGAGTGGTTTCCCAGAGGATCTTTCCGTTATCTGCATCGAAAGCCCGGAATTTCTGATTGAGGTCTCCCCAGAAAACCAGGTCTCCGGCCGTTGCCAATGTTGCGCCGTTACCCGGAACGGAGCCTTCATAAAAGCGCTGAATCTCTCCGGTGGCCACATTCACCTTGGCGATTCCACCATATTTTTCGGGATCGGACCCGGGACGGCGAACGCCGGTCCGGCGTTCAGGCTGGCTGCCATCCGCGCCGCGGACTCCCCGACCTCGACCGGCTGCGGAAGAGGCCTCGGCTCCGGCGGGCGCCGGCACAGCCCGAGTCATATCGAGGCAGTCATCCACATACGGAATGTAGAGTGAGTTCTTCCCGGGGTGATAAGACATCGGCCAGTAGCTTTTCGTGTTGTAGGCACAAATCACGTGTCGTTCACCGGGCTGTTTCAGCACAACGTCCCAATTGATGGTGGTCTTTCCAGTCCTGCCGTCAATGTTGGAGATCAGGAAATTCGGATCGTCATAGGGAAAGGGATTGGCCCACAGAAACTGGCCCGTCGTGCGGTCGAGCGCAAATATTCCTCCGCCTTCTCCTACATTGACCACGACGTCTCTTTCCTGGCCCCGAGGAATATCCGGATTGATCCATTTCAGAAATTTGGCGTCGGGGCTGACCTTCGTTCGTAGAAGAATTCTCTCATTCGTATAGTCTTGATCCCAGTCGTCCCCCGGCAAATGCTGGTAATACCAGCTGAGCTTGCCGGTGTCCATGTTAAGAGCGAGGGTTGAATTACTGTAGAGATCGGCCGGGGCAGTTTTCGGAATGGCTTCGATGTTGCCGCCGTGCCTTGCTGCACGCGTGTTTGGCGTGGGATTGGCCACTCCCCAGTAGATCATTTTGCGCACTGGATCGAAGGATCCGCCCAATCCCCAGGTCGATGCAGTACGCGTCGCTTCGGGCGCGCCTCCCCAACTGGCGTCCCCTGTGGGATCATCCGACCCGGCCGCGGTGTAGAACCGCCACACTTCCTTTCCGGTCCGGGCGTCGTGGGCTGCGATGTAGCAATTGGCTCGGGCACCGTTGCATGTGCGTCCCGACAGGACCTTATCCCCGAAAACGATAGTTCCGGAGGTGAGTCCTCCAGTGGACATGGTTTCCCATCGCACTTTGCCGGTGCCGGCGTCTAAGGCCACGACGAAATTGTCGGGCGCCGCAAATATGATCAGGTCTTCGAAGATACCGAGCGTCTTACTTCTTGAGGCGCCGCCTGTGGGCCTCATGTATTCCCAAATGAGGTTGCCGTTTGTGGCATCGAGCGCCTGGACGGCAGTTCGTGTCATACCATCAACCTGCACCGGAACGGCGACGTACATCACGCCACCGTGCACGATGGGTATGATCTCGATCGGACCCGCCGCTAAGGGTTTAGTCCATGCCTGCGTGATCCGGCCCACGTTTTGCTTGTTGATCTGATTCAGCGGACTGTAGCGTTGGGCGTCATAGGTTCGGCTGTACATCAGCCAATCGTCCGGACTCGGGTTCAAGAGCATTGCCTGCGTCACGGGCGCAAAATTCCGGACCTGCGCGACAACCGCTGTCGAGATCGCTGCAAGAGCAATCGATGTCACGAAGAATAGAGTCTTCTTCATGCTTTTTCTCCTCGCTGGGGGTTGGGTTCACTTAGAAAATGCCTCAGGCAGTCTGCCACAGGATGCGAGTATCCTCCTAATCGGCTTTTGTCAGGGGGGTAATCACAATCAAGACTAAGGAATCAGCCGAGCCGCTTGAATAAGGCACGCTGCGCGAGTATCTATAAGGTGGCTGCGCGGGGTGTGGGACGAATGTTGAACAAGGACGTATTCCCCTCCCTGCAAAGGCACTAACATACCTGGCTAACCAGCCTTCCAGCTAACCCAGGAGGGGAATTCGACTCACGTTTCGCTTCCACGATATAACTGTGGACGAAGCGTGAAGTTGAAGCAATCGATGCAATTGCGATTGACCAAGAGTTCGGAAAAATGTCCAAACTCCAGAGTCCGCCGGTTTCCGGCGGACTCGCTGACCTGATCCCTGACCTTAGGAGGCTGTTATGAAAAAGGTAATCGTCTTTGTGTCCTTTGTGTCTGTGTGTTTTCTCTCCATCTTTCTGTTTCCGCAACAATCCCGAACACACGAGCTGAAGCTCGTTCCGGAAAACGTGCATTGGGGCTACTATGACGCCAAGGTCAAGCCCGTCCTGCGGATCAACCCGGGCGATACCGTGCGCGTCGAAACGATGGTTGCGCGCGGCATCGATCGACTGAAACTGGTGGGAGTGCCGGATGAACAAATTCCGGAATCGTTGAAAGCCGTCGAGCGCGTCGTTACGGATCGAGGTCCGGGAGCGCATCCGATGACCGGACCGATATATGTGGAAGGCGCCCAGCCGGGCGACTCGCTGGAAGTGAAGATTCTCGGCATCGAGTATTTGCACCCGTATGGAGTTTCCGGTTTCATACCGGGCAGCGGCACGCTTCCGGACGATTTTCCGTACGCGCGCTTCAAGCTGCTCCGCTACAACCTCAGGGAGGGAACTGCGGAGTTCCGGCCCGGCGTGACTTTGAAGCTCACGCCGTTCTTCGGATCCATTGGCGTTGCGCCGCCGCAAGTTTTAGGCCGGATATCGAGTGGGCCTCCGGGCCCGCACACAGGCAATCTCGACAACAAAGAGCTCGTCGTGGGCACGAGCCTCTTCATGCCCGTGCATGTGCCGGGCGCTCTGCTGTCGATTGGTGATGGACACGGCATGCAAGGGGACGGTGAAGTGTCGCTGACCGCGCTGGAGACGTCACTACGCGGCACCGTTCAAGTTGTTTTGCACAAAGGAAAGCATCTCAATTGGCCGCGCGCTGAGACCCCGACCCACTATATCGCCATGGGTCTTCATCCCGATCTCGATGAGGCTGCAAAGCTCGCCACGCGTGAGATGATCGATTTCCTTGTCGCAGAGAAGGGAATCCCACGTGATGAAGCCTATATCCTGTGTTCGCTCGCTGTGGACCTTCACGTCACGCAGTTAGTGGATCAGACCAAGGGCGTTCATGCGATGCTGCCGAAAGCGATTTTTAGGTGAAGCGGCAGTCGAAGGCGGCCATGTCTCGGCGATGCGAACGCGGGCTAAAGCGGCTAGAGCCCGCGACTACTTGTTTAGCCGAACGTCGTCGCAACATGTAGACGTACGGGAATCTCTAACACATCTTTGCGAGGAGAAATTATGAAAAGAGTTGTCCGACAACTCTACTTTTGGGTCCTGATCGGAATTTTCTCGGGAGGGCTTCTCGGCTACGTCAATCCACCCTTTGCCGTGAGTCTGAAACCGCTGGGCGATGGGTTCATCGCGCTGGTCAAGATGCTCATCAATCCGATCATCTTCTGCACCGTTGTGCTCGGAATTTCGGGCGCCGGCGATATGAAGAAAGTCGGGCGCGTTGGTGGAAAGGCACTACTGTACTTCGAAGTTGTTTCGACTTTTGCGCTGCTCATTGGCCTGCTTGTCGTCAACATTGTAAAGCCCGGTGCCGGCTTCAACGTGGATCCGGCGACTCTGGATGCGAAAGCGGTTGCGGAGTACGCGAACCGGGCGACGACGCAGACGACCGTCACTTTCCTTTTACACCTTATCCCAGTGACCTTTGTTGATGCATTCACGGGTTCCGGCGATATCCTGCAGGTGCTTTTCATTGCCATCCTGTTCGGTTACGCAACGATGCGCCTGGGCAAGAAGGCCGAAGTCGTCCATCGATTCATCGAAGGAGGCTCTCACATTTTCTTCTCGATGATGAGTGCATTGATGGTGCTCGCGCCGCTTGGAGCCGGTGGTGCGATGGCTTTCACGATCGGCCGTTACGGTGTAGGTGCACTGAAGCCGCTGTTTGGTCCCGTTGATGCAGAAGTTGGAAAGGCTTGGCTGCCCGAGATCGGTGGTTGGCCTTGTTGTGCCGTCCGGTTACTCGTTCAACCTGGATGGCACCAACATCTACCTGACGATGGCGGCACTGTTTGTCGCGCAGGCGCTCAACATTCATCTCACGATCATTCAGCAATTGACGCTGCTTGGAGTTGCCATGCTCACCTCAAAAGGGGCCTCGGGCGTGACGGGCGCCGGCTTCGTCACCCTCGCAGCAACGCTGGCGGTGGTCCCGTCGATACCAGTGGCCGGCCTGGCGCTGATTCTCGGTATCGACCGCTTCATGTCCGAGTCGCGCTCGCTGACCAACACCATCGGCAATGGCGTCGCGAGCATCGTTATCTCGCGATGGGAAAAAGAACTCGACTACGATCAGCTCACTCGAGAGCTGACTGGAAAGAGAGACAGGCCTCCCCTGGACGTAGAAGCAATGAAGGTGAGAGTCACATTAGGAGAGAAATGAATTGGCAATTTTGGTATGTAATCAGCAGTGCGACTCGGTTAACTTCAGACATCCTGATCTCGACAGACAATTTGCAGCAAACGAGGAAAACAGTCCTGAATTCCTCAACCTCAGGAGCTCTGAACTTACTTGGGTCAAGCGAGCGTACTGCGAATCGCTTCGATGATTTTGGCCGGTTCGAACGGTTTGGACAAGTATTTTTGAAAGCCGGCTGCCAGGGCAGTCGCTTCATCAGCAGGACTCGTGTAGGCGGTGAGCGCGATAGCGGGAGTGGACCGGCCGAGTTCCTTGTCGTGGGCGCGAATCTGAGCGATCAGTGCATAGCCATTGTATTCGGGCATTGCAATATCGGCGACAATCACGTCGGGTCGTGAGCTTTTGTACCTCTCAAGAGCTTCTGCCACCGAACTGGCGGCGATGACTTGCGCAGCGTCCTGCTCCAATATGAAGCGCAGCATTTCGCGTGTATCTCTGTCATCATCGACCACCAGGATACGTAGATCGCTGAGACGGTCATTTGTCCTCATGGCTGCTCTTGCCTCCCGTTGTTTCCCGATTAAGTTTAGCCGACCCCAAATTAACCCACTACAGGATTCTGCTCAATAAGGAGTGCATCCGGCGCTGTGCGGCCCCCTTCTTCGTCGGATGAGAATTTTACTTCAACAGCGTGTTCCTTGTGGTCGTCAACAAGAGGTACGTACGTTCCGTGTTGCGTAACGCCGTCAAGCGTCACGCTGGTTTCGGCATTTCTATTGGACGACCGTAGGACCATAACGTGGTAAACGGTTTCCCGATAGCGGTAGTGCACCTTGAATGCATCCCAGGTTGAGGGAAGACGGGGCGCCAAATACAGTTTGTCCACGTCGAGCCGAAGCCCCAGGAGGGATTCCATGATCAGCCGGTACATCCAGCCCGCCGATCCCGTGTACCACGTCCATCCACCACGTCCCGTGTGAGGCGGGAGCGCATAGACGTCGGCCGCGACGACATAGGGTTCCACTTTGTACGTCATAATCGCCTGCGGAGATCCACCGTGGTGGATAGGATTGAGCATGGCCAGTAGTTCCCACGCGCGGTTACTGTCGCCCCGGGCGGCGAACGCCATTGCCGACCAGATTGCAGCTTGAGTGTACTGCCCACCGTTCTCTCTGACCCCCGGGACGTATCCTTTTATATATCCCGGATTTAGAGTGGACTTGTCGAAAGGCGGATCCAGGAGTTGGATTAACCCCTTGTTCCGGCGAACGAGGCGCTCATCCACAGCGTTCATGGCCAGGCGCGAGCGCTCCGCATCGCCGGCCCCGGATAGAACAGACCAGCTTTGGGCGATCGAATCGATCTGACACTCGGTATTGATCGCCGAGCCGAGCGGCGAGCCGTCGTCGAAATATGCGCGGCGATACCACTCACCGTCCCAACCGTTCTGCTCGACGTTCAGTCGCAGCCGGGCCGCCTCGTTTTGGCAAAGTTCGGAGAATGGTATGTCGCCGTGCATGCGCGCGATATTGGTGAATCGCATGAGCACTTCATAAAGGAAGAATCCCAGCCAGACGCTTTCGCCTTTACCGTGCTGACCCACGAGGTTCATACCGTCATTCCAGTCACCGGAGCCCATGAGTGGAAGGCCGTGCTCACCGAATCGAAGCCCCCAGAGGATGGCGCGCACACAGTGATCGTATAGACTGGCCGCTTGTTCAGAACGGCCGGGCAAATCGTAGTAAGAGTCCTCGTCGGTCTTTATCGGGCGGCCTTCGACAAAATGGATGCGTTCGTCCAATACACCAGTGTCTCCGGTGGCCATGACGTACCGGCATGCGGCCAACGGCAGCCAGAGGTAATCATCGGAGCAACGTGTGCGCACGCCGCGACCCGATGGGGAATGCCACCAATGCTGGACGTCCCCTTCGCAAAACTGACGTCCGGCGCAGAGGAGCAAATGTTCGCGCACGAGACGGGGCTCGGCATATATGAGCGCCATCACATCCTGCAATTGATCGCGAAAACCGAACGCACCTCCCGGCTGATAGTGGCCGCTGCGAGCCCAGAGGCGGCACGCGAGGGTTTGGTACAGCAGCCAGCCGTTGGTCAGCACATTGATCGACGGATCGGGTGTCTCGACATACACTGTGCCGAGGGTCTGATTCCAATACTGCCAAACCGATTCGAGCGCGCCACGTGCCGCCACAGATCCCCGAAAGCGATGGGACAGGCTGTGAGCGTCATCGATGCTTTGCCCGGCGCCCAGCGTGAAGATGATTTCTCGTTCCTGGCCTTCCGCCAGATCGAATGGAACGTGGATCGCTCCACAGGGATCCAAACCGGCCCCCACTTTGCCGGAAAACCGCGAGCGTGACATCGCCGCGGGACTCGAAAGCGTGCCGTTACGTCCTAAAAATTCAGTTCGGTCACCACTGACTGTACGA
>QHXC01000035.1 GCA_003222815.1 Acidobacteriota bacterium
CTTGCCGCTACCTGTCGGGCCTACCGCCAGCACCATTCCTTGGGTCCGCCGAATCATCGCATGCAGGCGCTCCCCAATGGCCGGTTGGAACCCAAGCTGCGAAAGCGTCATCAGGGACCGGCCGCGCCGTAATAGTCGGATGACGATCTTTTCGCCCCACCGGGTTGGAAGAACGGAAACGCGTATATCGATCCTGTTGGATTCTTCTGCCGTGATGTGGCCGTCCTGCGGAATTCTGCGCTCGCTGATGTCGAGCCGCGCGAGAACTTTGATTCGCACAACCAGGCTCTCGTGCATCCAACCCGGGATTTCCAGGTGTTCCTTGAGCAAGCCGTCTACACGGTAGCGAACTCGCGTCGCGGCGCGGCCGGGCTCGATGTGGATATCGCTGGCATCCAATTTCGCTGCTTCTTCAAAAATCATTCTCTGGATACGCACAACCGGCGGATGTTCCTCGGCTGGCGTGCGCGGTTTTTGTCGCTCGACTATCGCTGGTAATTGGGACATGTTTCACTTGAACGCGGGTTTGGGTGGCGGGCCAAACTATCACATCACACCGACGGGAATGCGTCAATAGATTAGAGGGACGCGGGACAACGATGATGGCTTTCAACTGCTCTCATGACATAATCCGCGCTGCGCAGCAAACCCGGTCCAGGGACGAGAGCTATTTACTCCATCGCAGTCACCGGGTTGCCGTTGCGCCTGGCCCGCGCTGTTCAGGATCCTGAGCGGTTAAAACAGTCCATGTTGAGCCCGGCAAAAAACAGCCGCTCGCGCTGGCAGGGGCGGATTTTCAACAGCACGTCCAGATTTGTGGACGTGCTGTTGTTTTTCCCACGTACCGAACCGGTCGTGGCGGAAGACAAGGAAGTAGAAGTACTGCTCAAACTCGACCGCTCGAAACCAGGAAGAAGTTCGATCTGAAAGACATGTTGTACATGGGAAAGCTGGAGTTGTAGGAAAATCGAGTCATGATCCTCGACGTAACTGTGCCCATAACAAACAGCATGCCGGTGTGGCCGGGGGACCCACAAGTTCGCCTATCGCCGAAGTCGCATCTGTCGAGAGACAAGAGCCACACCGTGAAACTGACCGCGATCGAGATGGGCTCGCATACCGGCACCCACGTGGATGCGCCGTATCATTTCGTTGAAGGCGGAAAACGGCTGCACGAAATTCCGCTGGAACAATTGACTGGAAAGGCCACAGTCTTGGAAATCGCCGGAGTGCGATCGATTGGACTCGGAGACTTGGAGCACCTGAAGTGGGATGGAATCGAAAGAGTGCTGTTCAAGACGGACAATTCAAAGCATTGGCAGGACGGAAAATTCTACGAAGAGTTCATCTACCTGGAGCCGGATGGTGCGGAGTTCCTTGTCCAGCGCGGAATTCAGTTGGTGGGAATCGATTATCTCTCGATTGATAAGTTCAAATCGGAAAAACATCCCACGCATTTTGCGTTGCTGACCCGGGATATCGTCATTCTTGAGGGGCTCAATTTGAGCAAAGTGCCGGCAGGTGAATACACGCTCCTTGCCCTGCCGTTGAATCTGCAGGATGCGGATGGAGCACCGTCGCGAGTAATACTCACGAATTAATCACACGAGGCACAAGGACACAAAGGCACAACGAATGCGAATTCAAACAATCAAGGCAAGAGAGGTTTTGGATTCTCGTGGGAATCCGACCGTCGAAGTGGATGTTGTTTTGGAGACTGGAATCCGAGGACGATCGATCGTTCCTTCTGGCGCCTCCACAGGCGAACACGAGGCGTTGGAGTTGCGCGACGGCGACAAGAAACGCTACCTCGGTAAAGGTGTAACGAAAGCCGTCGCGAATGTCAACAACGTGATCGGGCCGGCACTCCGCGGACAGGATGCCACGCTGCAATCGCGCATCGACCAGATCATGATTGCGCTGGACGGCACGCGCAATAAAGGCAAACTCGGCGCTAACGCCATTCTCGGCGTCTCGATGGCAGTGGCTCGCGCCGCGGCAGAAGCGCACGACTTGTCACTCTATCGCTACATCGGTGGCGTGAAGGCCAGTGTTCTTCCGGTCCCAATGATGAACATAGTCAACGGTGGCGCCCACGCGGACAACAACGTCGATCTCCAGGAATTCATGATCATGCCGGTTGGCGCCCCAAGTCTGCCTGAAGCAGTGCGCATGGGCGCCGAGGTCTTTCATCACCTTAAAAAGATCCTGCATGACAGCGGGCATGGAACTGCCGTCGGCGATGAAGGTGGTTTTGCGCCGAACCTGAAATCCAACCAGGAAGCGATCGAGCTCATCCTGAAGGCCATTGAAACGGCGGGATACAAGCCGGGCGACCAGATCGCGTTGGCTCTGGACGCAGCATCCAGTGAGTTCTACGACAAGAAAGGCAAGTACGTCTTCAAAAAGTCCGATAGATCGGAAAAGACAGCCGAGGAAATGGTAAAACTCTATGCCGGCTGGGTGGAACGATATCCCATTGTCTCGATCGAAGACGGTCTCGCTGAAGATGACTGGGACGGCTGGCAGATCCTGACGCGCGAGTTGGGAAGAAAAGTTCAGCTCGTCGGCGACGATCTGTTTGTCACCAATACCGAGCGGCTTGCGCGCGGGATGGGAATGGGTGTTGGGAACGCCATTCTGATCAAGGTAAACCAGATCGGTACCCTGACCCAGACCCTGGACGCGATCAACATGGCGCGCAAGGCTACCTACGGCATTGTCATCTCACACCGCTCCGGCGAAAGCGAAGACACATTCATTGCCGACCTGGCGGTCGCAACAAACGCCGGCCAAATCAAAACGGGGTCCATGTCGAGAACGGATCGCGTGTCGAAGTACAACCAACTTCTCCGTATCAACGAAGAACTCGGCGACCAGGCGGTATACCCTGGGCGGGAGGTGCTGAAGAGAATTTAGTCCGCTTATACTGTCGTCGCGAAGAATGTATTCCTCTCCTTGCAAACCTTGCAAAGGAGGGAATACGTTTGGCGGGTCTCGAACGAAACCGGCGCCTACCGTTGCCCGTGATGATCGTTGTTCAGCAGACGGGAGCCATCGCTTTCCACACAGGCAGGCGACTCCTCAAGCGGCTCGTTGGAAGGCTTCACCACGCGAGGGGCCATCGTCCAGGGAGCGGTGAGTACCTTGGGATCCTCCACTGTCACCTGGTACACGAGGTTCTCGCCGGCACGCCAGAAGCGTTCGGTCACGTGCATGGCGTCAGTATGGAAATAGCCGTCTTCGCCAAACCAGGTATCCTCGACGAAATTGGTCACATCCACAACCAGCGTGTCGCCTTCCCAGCGGCCGACGGAGTCCCCGTAGTAGGACGGGTTCGCATCGGCGCGATGCGGGCGGCCATCGGTAGGAATGATACGGTACGGATCGCCGGAAATATCTTCATAAAGGAAGATCATCTCGTTTGGCAATTGAAGGATCCGGCGTGGAGGACCGATGCGTGGAACGCCGGGCTTTCCGCAGTAGAACACCTGATCGAGCTTGCTCTCGTTATCGGATAGATGCTTCACCTTGGCCTGAAACTCCGGCTTGTAGGAGGGAGCTGGAGTCGATGGCAGCGCGCCTGGGATCGGAGTCCGGGCCGGCGCGCTCGCGCTCCGATCGATTCCCTTGACCGAAACCGTCCCATTGATCTCTTTCTTCAGAGCCGTAGGAGGCAAATCGATGCCGTACGTCCATATGCCGCTCAGATCAGGATGGCCGGCCGTTTTTTGAGCAGCCGCGACGAGTGGAAGCACGACCACGGCAGCAATGATGCAAAAGAAACGGTAGTTCATGCTGGATTCTCCTTTTCAGCGCGTGTTCGCTTCGGATGGACTGACCAATTCCAAAGAATTCCCGCCCGCAAACGTGATCTTCTGCAGATATCCGTACGAGGACCCATCTTTAGCGCGCACGCCTTCGACCATGACGCTCTGGCCGATCGCCTTCGCGAAGTCGCTTCTGCTGACACCGACTCTCCTAAACCATGAAGGCGGATTGCTTTCAAAGACCCAGGTCTGAATTTTGCCCTCTTCACTCTTCACATCGATAGCGACCACGATGTGAGGATTGATCCAATCGATCTTCGTCAGCGTACCCGTCAGTGCAAAACGCTTGGACATATCGAATATCGCGGAAGGCGAGTGATGGGCCCATAAGGAGGTCGTCGCAAGAAGCGCGGTGACTACGATCGCAACGCTGTAAATCTTATGTCTCACAGCTTTTCTCCATCGAAGACTGTGGGCAGTCTACCACACGGATTTATACGTCTGCTACGTTTCCCGTTTGCGGAAAGGCGCAGCGCGTCAGAACAGGCCAGCCTGGGGTGGACGGTATGGAATGCCGAGATGTTCATAGGCCAGCCTGGTAGCCAGGCGGCCGCGGGGCGTGCGTTGGAGAAAGCCGATTTGAAGGAGGTAGGGTTCGTAGATATCTTCGATGGCGTCGACCTCTTCGCTCAAGACCGCAGCAATCGTGTTCACGCCGACAGGGCCGCCTCCGAATTTCTCGATGACGGCGCGGAGGAGTTTACGATCGATCTCGTCGAAACCGTGTTCGTCCACATCGAGCAGTCTTAAAGCGTCGCGTGCCATGGTGGCCGTGATTTCCCCGGTTCCTTTCACGTCAGCGTAATCTCGAATTCGCTTCAGAAAGCGATTGGCAACACGCGGCGTGCCCCGGCATCGTTTCGCGATTTCCTGGCAGCCCTCCTCGGTGATTGGCGCGTTCAAAATTTCGGCCGAACGTCTGATGATGAGTTCCAGCTCCGCAACCGAGTAGAAATCCAACCGGTGGACCATGCCGAAGCGCGATCGTAGCGGCGCCGTGATCAGGCCGGCGCGCGTGGTCGCACCGATCAAAGTGAAACGGCGCAGGTCCAGACGGTGCGTGCGGGCGCTCGGGCCTTGGCCAATAATGATGTCGAGCTTGAAGTCCTCCATCGCGGGGTAGAGGATTTCTTCGATAGTTGGCTGAAGCCGGTGAATCTCATCGATAAACAACACGTCACCGAATTCCAGATTCGTCAGAATGGCGGTCAGGTCGCCTTTCATCTGGATCAGCGGCCCAGCCGTGGCGCGGAAGTGCGCTCTCATTTCGTTCGAGATCACGGACGCAAGAGTCGTCTTGCCCAGTCCCGGAGGGCCGTATAACAAGATGTGATCCAGGGGTTCACCACGCTTTCGCGCAGCCTGGATAGCGACGTCGAGGTTCTCTTTAACTGATCGCTGCCCGATGTACTCGGCCAGAACGCGCGGGCGAAGCGACAACTCGAATGACGCCTCCTCCTCGACGACGGAGCCCGCAATCACTCGATCAGCCATGCTACCCCTTTGTCAAAATCTGAAGCGCGCGCTTGAACAACACATCGAAGACCGCCTCGCGATCCCCGTCCCCCGCCCGCTGTAACGCGCTGTCGGCAAGGGCCCGGCTGTAGCCGAGATTTTCGAGCGCGGATACCACATCCATTTCGACCGCTGGTTTCTGCGGCTGCCCGGCAAAGTCCTGAAGCTTGTCTTTCAGCTCCAGAATAATTCGCTCTGCCGTCTTTTTCCCAACGCCTGGAATCGCGGTGAGCCGTGCCAGATCGCTCCGCTTGATCGCCCCGACAAGGTCTTCAACCGACCCGCCTGAAAGAATCATG
>QHXC01000731.1 GCA_003222815.1 Acidobacteriota bacterium
ATCATCAGGCGCTTCATTTCGTCGTCATTCAGGCGCGACACCTTGGGCCAGGGAATCACGCCGTAGGGAGTACTGACGTTGACATCGGAATAGTCCCCAGATGCGGAAGTCGGCGAGATTCCCGCATGAAGATCCTCCAGCATAGAATTGCGGACGCACTGCAGGGCCAAATATTTCGCAAGGCGTTGCTGAAGGACAGGATCTGTAACAAATGCGCGGACTTCGTCATGGGAACTCATACAACCACCTGGGCCCTTTCTATTAATATTCGTGCGCCCATCATCGAAGAGTGCACTAAATCTAGCCAAGGGCTCCGCCCTTGAAATCCCGGAAGCCCGAAACATTCGTCTGGGCGGAGCCCTTGGAGTTTTGAGTCATGAGTTTTGAGTTATGAGTCGGAACCCTCACCACTGTGGAGTCTCGCCCAACTTCCGGATCAAGCTGTAAACCATTTTCGAAATCTGATTGCCTTCATCGATCAAACTCAGGAGAACGCGCTCGTCCGAGGACGGATAGAGGCGTTGGCAGAGTTCCAGACCTGTAATTACTTCCTTCAGAGAACGGTAGGCATAGCCCAAGAACCGTGCGAATTCGACGTTGGTCGCTGAGCCACTTCCCTCGGCGATATTCAGCGGAGCCGATGCTGCGGCTCGCCGCAATTGCGAAGCGAGATTGTATTTTTCCTCTGCCGGCAGGCCGATAGCAAACTTGTAAACGCTGACCGCGTAGTCCATCGTCCGATTCCAGACTTCCAGTTGGTGATAGTCCTGAGTCATGCTTTAGCCGAACGTCCTTGTTATCTGTTCTGCGATCCGATCTGTGGGATAGCCGAATATCGTGCGGGTATTGCCGGAAGCCTTATCTCGGTAGAGGAACAGTTCGCCGTCGATTCGGTAGTTTCCCATCCAGGCAACCATGAAGTTGCGATTCGTGTCTTCGATGTGAACCGGCAACGCTTCTCCTTGGCGGGCAATCGCTGTGGCCAGTTCACCGACGGGGTCCAACATCCAGGCGTCCCCCGATTCAGTGGAGAATAAGAGCACCGGTCCGATGCTCACGATCGACCCATTCTCGTTATTCCCGAGTTCCGATACAGTGACCCTCGCGGAGGGCGTCACCATGGAACTGTTCACCGCCTTGTTTGGCAAATTGCTGGTGTTTGTATATCACTGCTTCGATCGCATCGTCATCCAAGGATATTTGCCTCTCTTGGTCCGAGAGGAACACATGGTCCATTTCTTTCGGGATGTCCAGAAAATTTACCCGATCACAAAAGAAGCGCTGTCGAAGAGAACTAACGAATACAAACGATGGGTTGAAGCTTTCGCGCGCAAACAAGGGATTCCGATGGAGTGGGCCCAAAAGGGCGTCCGAAAAGAAGATTACGTTCGGCCCTACCTCCAACGCATGCAGCGGCAGAACCGTTATGGCGTGTATTTCATCCTGCAAAGCATGGAGCGGGGCTACAGTTTCCGGTCTCTGATGCCCAAGTACCCCACCGATGATCCGGACTATCGTCTGATTCGCAAACGACCCGCGCGCTTCACGCATCTGTATTTCTATATCCGCGATGAAGTCCTCGGCCCAATGGTGATGTGCGTCGGCACGTTTCTTCCTTTTCAGACCACTTACTACATTAACGGCCACCACTTCATTGAGGGCGAACTGCGGCGTCAAGACATCCGTTTCCGCAAGGACGATAATGCCTTCCTGTCCACGTCCGATACGGAAGCCCTTCAAGCGGCAGCCGATCACTTGAGTGCCGAAGTGATTCGCAACCAGCTGGACCATTGGACGTTTGTTTTGGGACCGAAGTTCTCCGCCAAAGAGCGCGCGGCAGTCAACCTGCGGCGTGCGTATTCCATCAACCAGGTCGAATACTGCCGCAATTTCATCTTCAGCCGCCATTTTCCGATTCACAAAATCTTCGAGCGCTCTTGCGAGATGGGGTTGTTGGCATTATCCGCCGACAAGGTGGCCCAGATTTTCGGGACACGCATCACCAGAAAGGTGAGAGGCAAGGTATACAGTCTACTCGACAGACTCGATCATGGTCACCACGTGCTGCGCGTTTACTGCAAGAGTCTCGTCGCCCGCATGTATGAGAAGTTCTCCACTTTCCTGCGGCTGGAGATCTGCGTTAACAGGCTCAAGGATCTCGGTCTGAATAAGGGACTCGACAACCTGGAACTGCTCCGAGCCAAACTCGCCACCGCCACTGATCGTTTTACTGGATTTGAGGCCCAATCCCTCAACGTTCACGTCGACTTCCCCTTGTTCCAGCGCCTCGCCTTACCCATTACTTCCGGCCGTTCGAAAATCCCCGGCATCAAGATCCACGATACCCGATTGTCCCCTGAAGGCTATACCCTCAACCAGGTACGCTACGATCTCCGCAAATTAAAAGCGCATGGCTTGATCGAACGGGAAAACCAGCGGTATTGCTACCGCTTTACCGACAAGGGATCGCGCGCCGCTCTACTGTTCGTTCTCTTTCACAAGCGTGTCTGCGGCCCGATCGCCAACTCCCTATTTCATTACAGGCCCTGCGCAACACTGCAGCCATTCAGCAAGATCGAAAACGCCTATTACAAAGCCGATCGCGCCATTCAAAACGTTCTCGACCTGATAGCGGCCTGACAAACAAAATGTAAGAGACAAATCCTTAGATCGATGCGTTAAGGAGCTAACAAAAATACGCAACAGCCTCAGCGATCGCTTTGGCTGATCGCACATGGCTGTTAGTTAGACATTGGGAATCCGGCGTTGCTGATTGCTGATCTTCCGTGACTTGGTTAGCCAAGTATGTTGTTACCTTGGTAAAAGGAGGGGCGTAAGGAAAAGCGTCACCCAGTGGGAAACTTTCCCACGAAAGGGAAACTTTCCCCGAAACCCGACACGGGGCCATGCGAAAAGTTAGTGATAAACAAGAGGACAGGCTTATGGAACAGTCCTTGCAATGTGTGCCCAACCACTGGGCCCCACAGGCCCTCTCTCTGAAATCCGAAGTTGCGCTCGCAGAGAGCTGTTCTGATGTCTTCTGGGGGAGTCGGAAGCAAAACGATGAGCGGGATCAAACAAAGTCACGCGAGAGGCCCAACCACAAACGATCCTGCTCGCCGGGCCGCTGAAGAGCCGTGCAACGCACCGGAACATCCGGGAACGGTGGCCAGCCGCCAGAACGGTTAGGCGTGCTAATGCCGCACATAATGAGTAAGAAATTGCGTCCTGTAAGCATCGGGGTTCTTCTCGGCGCCTTGCTGGTGACGAGCAGTAGAACTGCCGAGGGAGGGATCAATTCCTGGACGAGTACGGGGCGGCTGGAAGGTGGACCGATTGGGGTGCTCGCTATCGATCCTGTGACGCCGGCCACGCTCTATGCGGGAACAGACAGTAATGGCGTA
>QHXC01000036.1:0-9651 GCA_003222815.1 Acidobacteriota bacterium
GTTGCTCCCTCTCGAACTCTTTCCCGCAGTTCCAGCAAGATTTCAGCAACAATCTTGCTGGCGCCCTTCATGATTTCGATTTCTTTTCCACTCTTTAGGTTAATCATCAGTAAGCATTCTATCAGGCTGCAGGCTATAATGCCGAACCGATCTCAGTTCTGGAGTGCCTAAATGAAGCTTGACGGCAAAAAAGTTCTAATGGTGATTCCGTATACCCAGTTCAGGGATGAAGAATTTTTCGAACCCAAGAAAATCCTCGAGGATGAAGGCGCGAAGGTGGTGATCGCCTCGACGGTAGCGCGCGTCTGCCGCGGCATGAGGGGAGGCTCTGTGCAGGCCGACATCGCGATTGCCGACGCCAAAGTTGACGATTACGCCGCACTGGTAATCTGCGGGGGCTCTTCGGTGCCGGATTTCTTCTGGAATGATAAAAAGCTTCAGGAATTCGCAACGGCCATGTCCGGCGCTGGCAAAATCGCCGCCGCTATCTGCCTGTCGACAGTCGTACTCGCCAAGGCGAAACTGCTCGCCGGCCGGGAGGCCACAGTATACTTCCTTCCACAAGCTATCCAGGAGCTGAAGGATGCCGGCGCAAAGTACGTTAAGAAAACTCTGATCATCCACAACAACATCATCCTCGCCGAAGGTCCTCCGGATTCCCAACGTTTCGGCCAAGCGATCCGCTCGGCGCTGGCGGCTTAGAGGCAAGCATGCGCAACTCCAGAGCGAACGATTTCTCCCCTCGGATTGTCTGAAACTAACAGACAATACGCAGAGGAGGAATCGTTATGTCGCGGCTCTTAAAAATACTTTTGGGTGCAAACGCTGCACTGCTGTTCTGGAACTTATATACGACAGCAAGCAGTGTTTCTGGACTCACTTATGCGCAACGGCCACCGGAGATAAGCGCGGAAGGCATACCCTATTTCAAGGTGAACATCAATCCAACCGATACGCCGCCGATGGTCGATATCAACCCTCATCAGACTGTACCCCTGGTGGAGGTTACGCGAATGCCGGAAATCAGGCTCAGGGCGGCCGGGTGTGAAAATCGCCAGAATTTCCGGACTGGAATTGGCAGGTCGATTTCGGGGCCGTTGGTGGTGACCTATCTGAATCTGCCACAGCAGAGCATAGTGACGCTTGCTGACCTGAATGGCAGTGAGCGTCTTACCCTAGAGCCAGCCGGACAACTCACGACGGCCATTTTTTTAGCATCTGGCCAGAGGTTGGAGTTTGATTCGGATATTATGTACTCCGGCTGCCAGCCGGAGTGACCTGAAGTTAAAGCGTGGTTGCCAGAAGCTCACGTGAGCGCTCCGTAACTACCTGCTGCAGGTTATTTCCGTGGCTGTCAATTGTGACGACGGCCGGGAAATTCCGGACTTCAAGCTCCCAAACCGCTTCGGGACTGCCGAATTGTTCAAGGCGAACGCTTAGAACGCGCTGCACGCACTGGGCATAGATTTGAGCCGCGCCGCCGATGGCGTGGAGATAAACGCATCCATAATCCTGGCAGGCCTTTTGTGTTTTGGTTCCCATGCCGCCTTTGCCGATCACGGCTTTGATACCGAACCGCTTGATGATGTCGGCCTGATAAGGCTCTTCCCGAATCGAGGTGGTTGGACCCGCCGCAAGCACTCGATACTCGCCATTCTCTTTTAGGACCACAGGACCGCAATGGTAGATCACTCCGTCGCGGATCACATCGAGATCACCACCGTCGTGCAAGTATTTGTGGACAGCATCGCGGCCCGTGAAAACGACGCCGTCGAGCAGAACCACGTCACCGACGTTCAGCCCGCGAATGTCGGATTCCTGGAGAGGAGTCTGGAGTCGAACCACTTCGGCTGCGGGCAGCGTCAAGTCCGGCACGTTCTCTTCGTGTTGAAACTCATGCGGTCCTTGATACAACCATTCGACAACGCCGCCATCCAAATCCAGAACCACGCCGCGCCGGCGGTACGCCCAACACATGTAAGCGACTGAAACGAAAAAGGACGCGGGCAGGCGGTTGAGCTTGCCTATCTTGCAGCACCCGACTGTGAATTTTCCGGAAAATCCCATTGGACCGATATCCAGCGTGTTGGCTTCCTTCATGATGCGCGCCTCGAGTTCCGCCAGCGGAGGATCAGGGTTCGTGTCGTCCACAAAACGCAAGAGTTGCCGCTTGGCAAAGTCATAGCCCGACGCGCGGTCACCACCGATCGCAACGCCAAGAAAGCCGGGTCCACAACCCTTGCCCTGCGCCTTCCACACCGCATCGAGAATACAGGCGCGGACTCCTTCCAAATTGCGATCGACACGCTTTCCCTGAATCTCCATCGGCAGGCTGTATTGAGCGCTCATGTTCTCACAGCCCCCGCCCTTCAGGACCAAGCGAGCGTGAATGTGTGCATCCCGGGTTTGCTCCCAATGAAACACCGGACTGCCGGGACCGAGGTTATCACCCGTGTTGACGCCGTCGACGCTATCGACCGAATTCTGACGAAGGTAACCCCGAGCCGTAGCTTCTTTGACCGCCTCCCGGCAAAGATCTTCCAGTTCCAGTTGGTCAACGCCTCGGGGCGTCTCGAAGTAAAAGTTGATCGTACCGGTGTCCTGGCAGATGGGCAATGAACGAGCTTTCGCAAGGCCAATATTCTGAGCTACTAACTCCAATGCAAAGTTGGCCTTGGATCCAGACACTTCCAGTTTTCGTTGAAGACTGATGACGTTTTCGACGTCCGGTGGCAGAAAGGCTGAGGAACGGCGGATCAATTCAAGGATGTTCTGGCGAAAGCCCGTACGATTCATAAACGCTCCGATGCATAAGGAATGAGCGGTGAGTGTACCACGCCAGCGGCGGGTCAGAGACCGCCGCTACAGTTTTCGGCGGCGAATTTCAGGACGGTCTCTGCTCTATCGGCCGTTAGGCCGCCGCCCTGTGCGAGGTTTGGTCTTCCTCCGCCGCGCCCGCCGAAGTGATCCAAAGTCTTCTTCAGAACCGTCGAGACATCCACGCTGCAGTCCGCGGATCTAGCGAAGACCACGCGCAGTTGGCCTTCACTTTCATCCGCGAAAAAAACGACGGTCGAAGGGCGTGCGCAGATTTTCAGCGCCAATAATTTCACCGCATCAATGCCACGGTTTCGGAAGGCGGCAATCGCGAAACCATCTCGGATCGGAAATTGAGCGGCTTCGTGATCCAGTAGCTCTGCTTCGAGTTCCTGGAGTCGCTTGCGGGCCTGCTGGTGTTCTTCCCACAGCGCGTGAACGGCGTTGGCCGTTTCCAGAGCTGGCGCCGAGACCGTTTGGCTAATGCGCTCGAGCGTGCGATTCGCTTCCCTCGCATACCGAACCACGCGGTTGCCGCAGATGAATTCGACGCGCGTTTGTTTCTTTGCTCTTTCAATGCCGGTGATCAGAATTGGTCCGATCTCCCCGGTTGCGCGGACGTGCGTCCCACCGCAGGCGGAGCGGTCGTAACCAGCGATGTCGATCACGCGGATCTCCCCCGTTCTTTCCGTAGGTTTGCGCAATCCCGCCCCGGCAAGGTCTTCCTCGGCGAGATATCGCACCGTAGCAACCCGATTCTCCTGAACAATGCGATTCGCCAGGTCCTCCGCTTTTGTGGCCTGCTCACGCGATATCGAATCCACTGGCAGGTCGATCGTGCAGGCAACGGCGCCCAAATGAAAGCTGGTCGTCGGCCAATTGAAGAGTTCGACGAAGGCCTGGGACAACACATGCTGGCCCGAGTGTTGTTGCATGTGATCTGTCCGGCGTGAGGAATCGATTCGGCCGCGAGCCAACCCGCTGGGAATTCGGTCAGAAACGACGTGAATGACCACGCCGCTGGTCTCGTCTTCGAAGCAGTCCAGCAGCCGAACGTCGTTGATGGTGCCGAGGTCATTCGGTTGGCCGCCTGAAGTAGGATAAAACGCTGTCCGGTCGAGAATGACTCCAAAGCTGTCCCCGATAGGCCGGACATCCAGAACCATGGCTTCGAATTCCAGCAGGTATGGGTCGTTGTAATAGAGTCTTTCTGTCTTCATGACATCGGTTGTTTTTCGACTTCCCTAATTCGTTTGTGAAGAAAGTCACGTTGTCTGCGTAGCCGTTATTTTCGATCGAAAATTTCGAAGGGCTCGAAATCACAAGCTCCTTTCGATCCGGCGACAGGATTTTCACATGCGTTTCGAACTGTCCGTTGCCGATCCAATGATCCACGACCGCGAACTTGAGCAGCGCGGACGGAAATGCGGGCAGGAAGATATTCTCGAACAATCCCATCAACGAAAGCTTATTGCCCATCTCGATCCGAACATCGTCACACACGATGGAATAGACGAGCTGCGCCGTTTTCATTACCACCCTCTGTTAGTCTTTCCAGGAGTTTGTTATGAATGTTGTCAAAGCCGCCATTGGACATGATGACTACGTGATCGCCCGATCGCACCTGTGGCGCCAGAAAGTTCACGATCTCATCAGTAGATCCAAACGTGTAAGCGTCTTTCCCACGCTGTCGAATGCCTTCAATAACCCTGTCCGGTGAGAGTGTCACCTGCGGATCCATCTTCGCCGAGCCGTAGACACGCGCGATCAGTGTCACATCGGCGGGATCGAACGCTTCAATGAAGGCCTGTTCGAAGATGCGCCTGCGGCAGGTCTGGGATCGAGGTTCAAATACTGCCCAAATGCGTTGGTCCCGAAAACGCTCGCGGACCGCGCGCAGCGTCTCAAGTACTGCAGTTGGATGGTGAGCGAAATCGTCGTAAACACGAACGCCGTTCGCTTCACCACGAAGTTCCAGACGCCGCTTCACGCTTTTGAAACACGCTAGCGCACGCTGGGTCAATTCGGGCTCGATCCTCAGCTCTCCGGCCACGATGATCGCCCCAAGAGCGTTTTGCACATTGAAAGTTCCCGCCATTGGAATGGTGAACCGGCCAATCTGTGTATCGGACCGGGTCACGTCGAACGCCATTCCGTCTGGTGTCGTTCGGATATTCCTTGCCTGCCACTCGCCCGACCCGATGCCTGCCGTCGCGACTCGTGAAAAGGCCGCCGGGATGAGTTCGCCCACGACTGGGCTGTCGACGCCTGCAACGATCAAACCCGACTGCGGGACGATGTTGATGAGACGGCGAAACGCCGTCTTGATTGCTTCGAGATCGGCGTATATATCCGCATGGTCAAATTCGATATTTTTCAAAAGAACGATCCGCGGCAGGTAATGCAGAAACTTGGGTCCCTTATCGAAGAAGGCCGTGTCGTATTCGTCGCCTTCAATGACGAAGTCCGGCCCATCGGCCACCTGAAAGCTGCGCCCAAAATTCTCCGCGATGCCGCCGACAAGAAATGACGGTTTTCGGTCCGCCACGTCCAGTATCCAGGCCAGCATGGCAGTCGTGGTTGTCTTGCCGTGCGTTCCTGCCACAACGATCGAGTTCTTGCCCCGTATGAACAACTCCTTCACGGTCTCCGCCATCGATGCATAGCGCAGACCCGAATCCAGAACGTGCTCGATTTCGACATTCCCACGTGAGAGCGCATTTCCAATGACAACCAGATCGGGCTTACTCTTCGAGAAATTTTCTGCGCTGTAGCCTTTAAAGACAGGTATGCCCAGTCTGTCGAGAAAATCCGACATCGGAGGATAAACGTCCGAGTCGGATCCGCAAACTGTATAACCGCGTTCACGAAGCATTCCGGCCAGGGACGCCATGGCCGTGCCACAAATTCCGATGAGGTAAAAGTTTTTGGGATTGTTCATTTAGAGAATTCTAGGCGGCTATACCACCGCGGGTTCCAAAAGCTCAAAGCGCGCGGAAGTGCCCAGCGCCAGACGCGCGCGCACACCGAACGGGACGATAACATTCGGCCGCGAAGTATGTCCAGTGGCGAACCCGAACAGGACGGGAAAGGCAAATTCTCCGAGCAGATCCAGTAGAATTTCTTGCAATGTGTAGCCTTGATTCGGATGCTGCAGACAATTCAGCATCTCACCGAAAACGACACCGCGGACACTTTCGAATTTAGCGGCCTGTTTCAGATGGGTCGCCATGCGATCGATCTGATAGGGTTTGGCATCTACATCCTCAATGATGAGGATCGAGTCCTCGGTATCGATTTCGTTTTTCGTTCCCAGGGTCGACACCAGAAGCGACAAGCATCCCCCCACGAGCCGTCCTTCCCCGTGTCCAGGCCGCAGAATCGTCGTGCCGTCCGTGGGGAAGGCCACGGCCTGCTTGCCTCTGAGAAGATCGAGTAGCAGTTGCCGGTCGTAGCCTTCGTTTCCTTGCCGGATGGTCGTGGCGACCATCGGTCCATGAAAGGAAACGACACCCGCGCGTTCGATCCAATTCAACAGAAGTGTGATGTCACTGGCGCCGCTGACAATCTTCGGGTTCTGACGAATGACGTCGGGATCAATGTCCGGAATCAAATGACCGCTGCCATAGCCGCCGCGAGCGCAGAAGATGGCATGGATGTCCCGGCTCCGGAGCATCTCAAGGAATTCATCGAGCCGGCGTTGACGTGGGCCCGCCAGATAGCGATAAGAAGAAACGATGTCGGGCCGGAAGTAGGTCTTGAACCCCAGACTCTCCAGTTCCCGGCATCCCTCCCGAAGCATGTCTAATTTGATGTTGCTTGCGGGAGCAACGACGCCAATGGTGTCACCAACTTGTAGCGCCGGAGGTTTAACGTGACCATCCACGGTTACAGTCAACCCGTTCGTGGAACCAAAACCGGGTCTGTTCATGAACGACGTTTACCCCAGACTTCGGGATTCACAAGATTCGGAGGACGATTCCCCTTAAGCGAGGCGAGGAGATTTTCTGCGGCCATCATGCACATCTTCAGGCGCGTTTCGTGCGAAGCGCTGGCGATGTGCGGCGCGATAACGACATTATCGATGTCGAACAATTCAGGCTCGATTTCAGGCTCTCTTTCGAATACATCGAGGGCGGCGGCGGCGATCTTTCCGTTCTTCAGAGCGCGGACGAGAGCCTTCTCATCGACGACCGGACCTCGTGAGGTATTGACGACAACGCAGGTGGGTTTCATCATCGCGAATGTCCGGTCGCTCAGCAAATGTTTGGTCTCCGCCAGGAGTGGGACGTGCACCGATATGAAATCGGAAATCCGTAGCAATTCCTCGAGCGGAGCAGGCGTGACACCCAGGTCTTGCAGTACCTGTTCTGGGATCGGCTCGGCATCGTGAAAGATGACCTTCATGTTGAAGCCCGAAGCCCGGCGTGCAACCGCCTGTCCAATACGGCCGAGACCGATAAGCCCAAGAGTCTTGCCGTAAACATCATGGCCAAGGAACATCTTTGGGCCCCACATTTTGAATTTTCCCGCTCGAGCAAACCTATCCGCTTCGACCACGCGGCGGGCTGCAGCCATGAGCAGGGTCCACGCAAAGTCCGCCGTCGTTTCCGTCAAAACACCTGGCGTGTTCGTGACGATCACGCCACGCTCGGTTGCCGCTTCGATGTCGACGTTATTGAAGCCCACGGCGAAATTGGCAACGACTTTGAGCCTCGGACAAGCGTCCAGCACTTCGCGATTGATGATGTCCGTCAGCAGCGTTAGCGCTCCGTCGGCTTCCCGCAGGTGAGAGATCAGCTCGCTCTTCGAAAGCACGCGCTCATCAGAATTGACTTCTACGTGAACCTCGCGCTTCAGCCTTTCAACGCCCTGGTCGAAGATCGGTCTCGTTACGTAGACTCTTGCCGTCATGCCACTCCTTTGCCAGCGATTACTTTTCTGTAATCTGAAGGAGAGCAGTATTCGGCGACGATGTTTCTACGCACAGCACTTCGGCTTTGTTTGAACTTGGATGTGGCCGCTCCCAACAGCTGCCGCTGGGCTGCCAACGGTACTTCGGGAGCGCTTTCGCATAGAACTCGCGCAAGTCACTTGCAGAAGCTCTAAATGAAACTGTGATTCTATCCGGCGGCCCTGTTTTGACATCGGCCTTCGAGCCTTTGGGGGTGGGGACGGCCATCGAGCGCACGTTTGCAGAGGGTCCGAGGACGAACTTGCCATAATGGTCCAGCTTTGCTTCCGCGGCTTCCCGCGCTGCTTTCGCCTGAGCCTCCGCTTCCTCGAGTCTGTCCTTCTCAGTGATCTTTGGAACATCGATTGAAATGTTTTGAATCAATGAAGCGCGATCCATCTCCGCACCATTTTTATAAATGGTCGCGATGTCCTTCGCGTTCTTCATCTTCTCTAGAGGATTGTTCGACAGTACGAGGAAATCCGCGTTCTTTCCAACAGCCAGAGTACCGATGTCATTGAGCTTTAGAACACCCGCAGAAACAGAAGTTGCAGCTTTAATGACATCCATCGGCGACATGCCGGCAGCGGCCATTAGTTCCAATTCCCGGAGTTCAAAGTAACCTGGATAGGTATCGGCTGAGCCGCTATCGGTGCCGAATCCGACCCTCACGCCTCCTTCGGCCATCCTTTTCAGGTTCTTCTCCGCGGTGCTGTATTGCTGCCGGAGTTGGGCGAGGTCGGGATTCCTCTTGACCCTGTTCACAACCACGTCGTTGGCGAGATACGCGGAGAGTTGAGCGGGATAGACTTCACGCATGGTCTGCTCACCCAACCAGGACGGTCTATCGGCATACACAAACTTCGATTCGTGGCCGGTCAAGGTTGGAACGAGGAAGACATTCTTTTCTTTCATCATCGAGATCAACTCGCTATCCACTTCGCGGTCCCGGATGCTGTGAACGAGACCATCGATTCCAGATTTCACCAGATCTTTGGCGTCTGCCAGATAGAAGACGTGCGCAACGGCGCGCAGATTGTTCTTGTGAGTTTCATCGATGATGGCGCGATAAAGTTCCGGCTTCAGTTTCGGCACGCGGCCCATGTCGTCGTCGACCCAGATTTTGATGAAGTCGACTTTTTTCGCGGCCTGATCGCGCACAGCCTTCCGGGCTTCAACTTCCGTCGATACCTGGATCGGGATGTCGCCCAGAACAGCCGGCGAACCGCCTTTTGCCGTAATCCCGCGCCCGGCCGTGAAGAGCCGCGCGCCGCCAGTCTTGCCTTCACGTTGCTCGTCGCGGATCTGAAACGCGATGTCACCGGCGTCGCTACCCAGCACCGCGACGGCGGCAACTCCATAGTAGGCGTACCGGTTCAGATCGGCCAAAACGGACTCGCGTTTGTAGTTTTTGGGGCTGAAGCTTGCACCATTGTTCAGCCCGGCATGCCCGTGAAGATTGATGAGAACGGGCATGACCGTCCGGCCTTCAAGATCCACGCGTCCGGCTCCCTTTGGCGGTTTCACGTCCTCCTTCTTCCCAATACTTGTGAACTTTCCGTTTTCGACGATGAAGCTGGCGTTCTCAAGTAGGGCAGTGCCGTCCCCGGAAATCAGGCGGGCTCCGGAAAAGAAGGAGACGTCGCTCACTGCTGGACTCGATGCCTTCGCTTGATCCTTGGCCTCCTTACCGGCTTCGGAAGAGCAACCGGCGATGAAGCACAGTAACATCATCGCAACAGCCGATTGTGTGTAGCGTCTCATCGAAAGAAACTCCTTAAAGATAATGAAAGACCTAGCGGGGCGGAATTTTAACACAGCCTGCAGTGAAATGGGTGTCTCGCAGAGCAGAGTACATTCCTCTAGCCGCGAGCTTCCGA
>QHXC01000036.1:9658-14796 GCA_003222815.1 Acidobacteriota bacterium
GGAACGGCGGACCTTCAGGGTCGGCGTCAACTCGCCACTCTCGATCGTGAATTGGTCCTCGATGAAAGCGATTTTCTTCACCTTCTCGAATGGCGAGAGGTCCTGTGTTTGCCGCTCGATTTCGTTCATTGCCAGATCGTAGATCTCCCGCTTGCGGATCAGTTCGGCCGGCTGTTCGAAGGCTATACCGTGAGCGCGGGCATACGCGGCGAGCATGCCGTGATTGGGCACGATCAGCGCCGATATGAACTTTCTTCCATCGCCAACTACCACGACGTTGTCAAAGTAAGGACTCAGCTTCAGGCGGTTTTCGATTGGTTGCGGCGCAACATTTTTACCGCTGGAGGTGACAATAAGGTCTTTCTTCCGATCGGTGATTTTCAGGTACCCCTCCGGGTCGAGCTCCCCGATATCGCCCGTATGAAACCACCCTCCGCGTAGCGCTTCTGTCGTTTCACGGTCCATTCCGTAATATCCCGTCATCACGTTCGAGCCGCGAACCAGAACCTCACCGTCGCCTGCAATTTGGACCTGGACATCACCCACAGGCCGGCCCACCGTGCCGATGCGCGACGCGGCGGGCCCGTTGAGCGTGATGACAGGGGAGGTTTCCGTCAGCCCATATCCTTCGAAGATCGGCAAGCCAACGGCGTGGAAAAACTCTGCGATTTCCTTCTCCAGCGCTGCGCCGCCTGATATGAAGAAACGAATCCGGCCGCCAAGTCTCTCTCGAATCTTTTGAAAGACTGCGCGATCTGCGGCCCGATACGCCAGTGACGAGCGACCTTTTCGCAGAGCGTCCTTACCTATCTGGACTGCCTTTTCGAAAATTGCCCGGCGGACAAGCGTGGCGCGGCCGGCTTCCGACCTGATTCGTACATAGACTTTTTCAAAGAATCGTGGAACCCCGGCGCAGAACGTGGGACGGACTTCCATCATGTCCTCGGCAACGGAAGTCACACTTTCTGCGTATACGATCGTGGTTCCGGCATACAGCGAAGCATAGTCCACGTGCCGTTGGAGAATGTGGGACAAAGGTAAGAACGACAGGCTGACGTCGCTGGAAGTCAGCGGCAGCACTTCGCTTGTCGCCAGGATGTTCGATATCAGATTCCGGTGCGTGAGCATTGCACCTTTCGGAACACCGGTGGTACCCGAAGTGTAGATGATAGTCGCGACGCTGGCGGGATCCACGGACAGAATGCTTCGCTGGAAATCACCTGGACATTCGTAGGTAAACGGACGCCCCATATCGTATAGCCTGTCCAGCCGCATAACCCCAGGCTGATAAATGCCACTATCAAAGGCAACAACATAGCGGATTGACGAACTGCCCTGTGCGGCCTGGAGCTTTCCAAGTAGTGAGGCGGTCGAAACGAAAACCACGGATGGTTCGGAATCTTTCAGAAGAAAACCAATTTGATGGGCCGAAAGCGTTGTATAGATCGGAACGGTGCTCGCGCCCGCCGACTGCGCGGCATAATCGGCAACAGCCCATTCCACGCGGTTTTCAGAAATGATCGCCACCCGGTCGGCGGGTCTTAAACCAAGGGCCTTCAAGCCAAAGAACAGTTCCTTGACCCGCAGGACGAAGTCGTCCGTGGACACGTCCAACCACCGGCCGTTTCCTTTGAATCTGAAGGCGTCGGGTTTGCGGTACCTGTCGATGGACCGCAAAAGCAGACTCGGAAGCGTAGACAGGATTGTAGTCGGCGTGCACTGCTTGTCGTGTTCCAAGATTCCAAAGTCTTCTTCCGCCACGTTTCACCCGTTATGCTGTACTGTAGCGGCGGGTCATGATCGTCGCTAGCGTAAAGCTACACCCCAAAAGCTTAGACGCGGGGCGTGGGGGAACCGGCTAATGCCCAATTACAGCCGAGCTTTTGCCGGAAAGTATTCACCGGGGTGGCTGCGCGATCATGAAAAATGCTGCGAAGCAACCAAAGTTGGCGCTGACGAGGTGGTCGGTCTCGTAGAATGTCTCAGGAATGCCTTTGAAAGGGTTCGTCTGAACGAAAGCCCGTCTGCGCTGTACGTTTTGGAACGAGTGCCAAAACCGGCCGACGCTACTAAACAAGGACATCCTTGTGACGGTTTACAAAAGAACTCCGCTTTACCCGGTCCACAAGCGGCTCGGTGCACGCTTGATTGCGTTTAGCGGATGGGAAATGCCGGTCGAGTATAGCGGTATTGCTAAAGAGCACACGGCTGTGCGGACCGCGGCCGGCTTGTTCGATGTAAGCCACATGGGCGAGTTCGAGGTCCTCGGTCCGCAGGCACTCGACCTAATTCAGTTCGTTACTACAAACGATGCAGGAAAGCTGATTGATGGACAGGCGCAGTACTCTGCAATGGCATACCCGCTAGGCACCGCTGTCGACGACTTGCTCGTCTACCGCCACAATTCCGAACACTTCATGCTGGTCGTGAACGCGGCCAATACCGTCAAGGACTTCGAGTGGATTGAATCCCACAACCGGTTTCATGCAGCCATTGAAGATATCACTGACCGTGTCACGCTGATCGCCCCGTACCATTTCACTCACGGCAAGGTGCTCGATGCCGATGCAATTGTGTCCCGCACTGGATACACTGGTGAGGACGGTTTTGAGCTCTATTTTGCTGCTGAACATTCCGAATCCATCTGGGATGCGATATCCGAAACGGGCGCGCCTTTGGGTCTGCTCCCCGCGGGACTGGGAGCCCGCAACACGCTTCGTCTCGAAGGAAAGTTGCTTCTGTACGGCAACGATATGGATGGAACAACCTCGCTGCTTGAAGCGGGGCTTGGGTGGATCGTAAAGCTCGGTAAAGGAGAATTCATTGGCCGCGACGCCCTGCTAAGACAAAAACAGGAGGGCGTGAAACGCAAGCTGGTCGGCTTCGAAATGCTGGGACGCGAGATCGCGCGCGACCACTATCCAGTTGTCATTGATGAACAGACAGTCGGCCATGTAACCAGTGGATCACCTTCGATTACTCTCAAAAAGAATATCGGCCTGGCTTACCTTCCGGTGGACTACTCATCGATCGGAACCAGGTTTCATGTTTCAATCCGCGACCGGTTGTGCGATGCGCAGGTCGTGCCAACGCCTTTTTACAAACGGAGAGAGAGGGATAGCGCATGAGCCCAGATGATTTGCTTTACACCAAAGAGCACGAATGGCTGCGAATTAACGGAGAAATCGGAACCATTGGTATCACAGATCACGCCCAAAAGGAGTTAGGGGACATCGTTTATGTGGAATTGCCGAAGATCGGTGACAGATTCGACGTCAGCGAAGCGTTTGGAAATGTGGAGTCCGTAAAGGCCGTATCCGAGTTATTTATTCCAGTTTCTGGTGAAGTCGTCGAAGTGAACCAAGAGCTTGCAACCGTACCTGAAAAAATCAATCAGGATCCATATGGGAGCGGATGGATGATCCGGATCCGGCTGCTGCGCAAGAACGAGACCGCAGGACTCATGTCCGCTAAGGAATACGACGAGTACACGAAGGGAGAAAAATAAGCTCTCCTCCAGTCTGGAGGGCAGGCTTTCTGAACATGCGCTACATCCCGAATTCGCTGGTTGACCGGCAGAGTATGCTTGCCGAGATTGGACTCGATTCCATTGAGCAACTTTTTTCCGGAATCCCTGAGAAACTAGGACTGCGACGGCTTCTCAATATCCCGGGGGCCTTGACCGAGCCTGAACTGGTCGACTACTTCCGCCAGAGGGCGGCCCAAAATGCTGCCGATTGCACTTCGTTTTTAGGGGCGGGCGTTTACCGCCATTACATCCCAATCATCATTGATGCGCTCATCTCGCGTTCCGAGTTCTATACAGCTTACACGCCGTACCAGGCTGAAATTGCGCAAGGCACGCTGCAAGCGATCTTTGAATTCCAAACATACATCACCCAGCTCACGGGCATGGAAGTGTCCAACGCTTCCCTATATGACGGGAGCACAGGTCTGGCCGAAGCCGTTCTCATGGCTCACCGCATCAACAAGAAGGATAGGTTTCTCGTCGCAAAGACAGTCCATCCGGAGTACCGCGCTGTCATCAACACATATACCAAGAACCTCGGGATTCACATCGAGCTGATCGATTACACTGCGGATGGCCGCATCGATCTGAAGAAACTGGCAAGTGCGATCGGCACCGACGCCGCTGCGGTCGTCATTCAGTCTCCGAATTTTTTTGGGACCATCGAGAAGACCCACGACATTTCCGAGCTTGCGCACAAATTCGGAGCTCTGTCGATCGTGAACATATCTGAGGCCATGTCTCTGGGAATTCTCAAACCTCCTGGCGAAGACACGTTGGAAACCCGAATGGCTGACATTGTGGCCGGCGAGGCGCAATCGCTCGGTGTCCCGATGAGCTTTGGCGGTCCACACCTGGGCTTCCTCGCGACCCGTGAACGATTTGTCCGGCAGATGCCGGGACGCCTGGTAGGAATGGGCATGGACCATTCTGGCCGGCGCGGGTTCGTCCTCACGCTTTCCACCCGCGAACAGCACATTCGGCGGGAGAAAGCCACGTCCAATATTTGCACCAATCAATCGTTGTGCGCGTTGATGGCGACGATCTATCTGGCCATAATCGGCCCCAAAGCCTTTCGCGAGATCTGCGAACAAAACATTTTGAAGACCAAGTACGCCGTTCAACAGATTCAAACCCAAACAAAACATCGCGTTCTCTTCCCCGCTCCCCGCTTCAACGAGTTTGTTGTTGAACTGGTCGATGATTACCGGCCGCGGGTGGAGCGTCTGATGAAAAACAATATTGTGCCGGGAATCTCGCTGTCCCGGTTCTATCCCGAGCTGGGCAACGCCATTCTCTTGTGCGTGACTGAAATCACACGCAAAGAACAGATCGACAAGTTAGTGGAGGGACTCGCATGACGAGCAGTCATCAGAGAACTGGAACCCATTTTCTACTGAGTGAAAGGCTCGTTTTCGAAGAGGGTTCCGCCGGGCGCCGCGGATTCGATTTGCCCGCATTGGATGTGCCCTACCAGGATATTTCGCAATTGATCGAATCCAGTCTTCTTCGGAACGAAATTGCAGGCATGCCCGAGCTCAGTGAGGTGGATGTCGTACGGCATTTCACGCGACTCTCTACTTGGAATTACCACATCGATTTGGGCCTG
>QHXC01000310.1 GCA_003222815.1 Acidobacteriota bacterium
ACGACGGCGCTTATTGGAAGAGCTGCTTCTAAAACCGGCCGGAGTTCCGAAGGATAAGAAATCGAAGCGAGGTAAACCAGACTGTCGCGAGTGGCGGCCTGATCTGTTCGTCGATAAAAGATCAGCGAATTTTCGATGTTTCCCTCCCGGAGTTTGAGCCTGCCTTCGCGTACTTCAAAGTATGTGTCACGCTGCCGGTCCGTACCCACCTCGCGCGGGTTGAGCGTTCGCAGCTTCTCGCGGATCACATCCAGGTTCTCCAACCGAGCCTTGAATTCGACGTTAAGCTTCTGCATGAAGCCACGCTCTACGGGAAGATGCCCAACTGCTCGTACGTGAGCGCTATCTTCTGAATCGCGATGATGAAGGCCGCGGTGCGCATGCTTTCTTTGGACACGCGGGTACGATGGACTTCGCGGATTCCGCGGTATGCGCTGACCATGGTTTCTTCCAGCCCCGAATTGACCAGGTCAATTTCCTCCGGTCCGCGCACCAGGTATTTCTTATCTTCCTCAGGAACTGGTTTTCCGATCAGTCTCTCGATGGTGCTCACGAGCTTCTGCGTTTTGATTTCCTCAAGGTGTTTTTGCAGCCGGCCGAATCGCATATGGGAAAGGTTCTTTCCCCATTCGAAGTACGACACCGTAACACCACCGGCATTCAGGAAAATATCCGGGATGATAAAGACGCCGCGCGCGTGGAGGCGCTCTTCGGCGCCTGGAGTTGTTGGGCCATTGGCAGCTTCGGCGAGAACTTTGGTGTTGATCCGGTCGCAGTTTTCAAGCGTGACCTGATTTTCGAGAGCGGCGGGAATCAGGATATCGCAAGGGACATCCCAAATGCTGTCAGGCCTGGGCAGTGTCTCGGCATCGGGGAAATTCTTGATCGAGCCCGTCTGGTGCCGAAACTGATTCAGGTCCTCGATGGGAAGCCCTTTCGGATTGTAGAGAGCGGCATCCCACTCGGCGATGCCGATGACCTTGCATCCATCTTCTTCGGATAGAAATTTCGAAGCATAATAGCCGACGTTGCCAAATCCCTGGAAGACGAGGGTTTTGCCCTCGAGGCCGGCCGTGAGGCCAAGCTTCTTCAGATCTTCGGCGTGCTGAAACGCTTCACGGATACCGTACTGAACCCCGCGGCCCGTTGCTTCGCGCCGGCCGTGGATTCCGCCCTGCTCCACCGGTTTGCCGGTGACGCACGCCAGATTATCGATCCCGCCGGGATTGAAGGTGTCGTAGGTGTCCGCCATCCAGGCCATTTCGCGCTCACCCGTTCCCACGTCCGGGCCTGGTACGTTTTCACCCGGACCTATGTATTCTTTTCGGATCAGCTCAGCCGTAAATCGGCGCGTGATCTTCTCAAGCTGCTCTTCGTTGTACTTTTTCGGATTGAAACGAATGCCACCCTTGGATCCGCCAAACGGCACGTCGACGATGGCGCATTTGTAGGTCATCAGTGCTGCCAGCGCCATGATTTCATCCTGACTGACGAGCTCGCTGTATCGAACGCCACCCTTAACCGGTTTCTTGTGCTGGCTGTGTTCTGCGCGCCAGCCTTCGAAGATTTCGAAATGATCGCCGCCGAACCGGACCGGAAACTGGAAGTAGTAGACGTTGTTGCAAGCTTTGATCTGACTGAGAAGAGCCGGATGGATTTTCAAATAGTTCGCAGCCCGGTCGAACTGTTTCGAAACGATCCTGTTGAAATTGAGATCTTCTTTTGTAGCTACCGTTGTCGGCATTCAATCTCTCCCCTGCAGATATTCTATCCGAAGCGCGTTTCGAGATATTCGTCGAGAATTCTGATGAAGTCACCAACGATGGTGGGACCTTTCAAGGTCGTCATCAGACGTCCGTCCATGTAAACCGGGGCCTTGGGCTCTTCTCCGGTGCCCGGCAGAGATATTCCGATATCCGCATGTTTGGATTCCCCCGGACCATTCACGACGCATCCCATAACGGCAATCTTCAGGTTTTCAACCCCGGGATAGATCGCTTTCCAAGCCGGCATTCGCGAGTTGAGATATTCCTGAATGTCATTCGCCATCTCCTGAAAGACAGTGCTGGTGGTGCGGCCGCAACCGGGGCAGGCCGTGACACGGGGAGAGAAACTTCGAATGCCGAGGCTTTGCAGAATGTCCTGGCAAGTCCGAACTTCCTCGGCGCGATCCCCACCGGGAGCCGGAGTCAGACTGACTCGGATGGTATCGCCTATGCCTTCCTGCAATAGGACAGAAAGTGCAGTCGTGCTTGATACAATCCCCCGCCGGCCCATGCCTGCTTCGGTAAGGCCCAAATGCAGAGCATAGCTGGAGTGAGTGGCGAGCTCGCGGTACACATCGATCAAATCCTGAACACCTGAGACCTTGGCGCTGAGAACGATGCGATCGCGGGGCATGCCATACGATTGTGCCATCTCGGCGGACTCGATCGCGCTGAGCACCATCGCTTGCATGATGACCTCTCGGGATTCCTTCGGGGCGTGTTGTCGTGCGTTCTCGTCCATTAAACGAGTGACCAGCGATTGGTCGAGAGATCCCCAATTCACGCCGATCCGTATTGGCTTTTCATTTTCGAGCGCGATTTCGATGATCGAGCGAAAATTGTCGTCGTGCTGCCTTCCCATGCCGACATTACCCGGATTGATCCGGTACTTATCCAAGGCCCGCGCGCAATTCGGATACTCGCGTAAGAGGATATGGCCGTTGTAATGAAAGTCGCCGATGATGGGCACATGGATATGATCGTCGCGGAGGCGCTGCACCATCTCCGGCACAGCCCTGGCGGCCTCCCTGGTATTCACCGTAACGCGAACCAGCTCTGAACCTGCCACAGCCAGGGCTTGAACCTGCGCAGCGGTGGCCACGACGTCGGCCGTATCCGTGTTTGTCATCGACTGGACTGCGATCGGGTGCCCTCCGCCAATCCAGATCCCACCCACGTTTACGGGGAATGACATGCGCCGAACTATTTCCGCCATAGGGACTATTATAAGAATTCCCGCTATAATGACGGTCCTTTTTACCTATGACCGAGCAAATCCAATATCATCGCGGAAATCTCGGGTGGATCGAGGTGATCTGCGGGAGCATGTTCAGCGGTAAAAGTGAGGAGCTGATCCGCCGGCTGCGCCGGGCGCAGATCGCGAGACAACGAGTGCAGATATTCAAACCAAAGCTCGACGCTCGATACAGTCAGGATCATATCGTTAGCCACAGTGATATGAAAATCAAAGCGCAACTTGTCCTTGCTGCCGCAGAGATTCTTGATTTGGTCGATAAACGCACGCAGGTCATTGGGATTGACGAGGGACAGTTCTTTGACCTGAGGCTTGTGGCCGTGTGCAACGAGCTTGCCGACGCGGGAAAACGTGTGATTGTCGCCGGTTTGGACCAGGATTTTCGCGGGCGGCCGTTCGATCCCATGCCACAGTTGCTCAGTGTGGGGGAGTACATCACGAAAACACTTGCGATCTGTGTCCGGTGCGGAGCTCCGGCGAACCGGACTCAACGTCTGGTGGAAGGCGCAGACCGTCTGCTCCTGGGTTCGGCTGGAGCGTATGAGGCGCGTTGCCGCCTGTGCTTTGAGCCGCCCGAGTAGTCCATGTTCAACATTCCACTTCACAAACTGATCATTCATTTTCCTATCGCTCTGACGATCGTCGCGGCGATCTATGACTCGTGGGCGGCCTATTCAAAGAAACCAGAATTTCACGAAGCGGGATACGGCCTGTCTCTTTGGGCATCTGTTTCGGCGTTAGCCGCGATCGTCACTGGGTTGCAATTGGCCGGGGTTACTCGTGTTGAGCCGGGCGTGATCACCGGGCATGCAGGGTTCGGTATTGCGTCGGGAATTGCAGTTACTGCACTGGCCGTGGTCCGCTACTCCGCGCATGCGCGAGAACAACGCGGCTACCGGATGCCTTGGCTAGTCTTGGAAATTGGAGCGGCGGCCTTAATTGTCGCAACGGCGATCACCGGCCATAGACTCTAGAGAGATCTGGGGACAGACCCCGAATTCCGAATCTTCAAATTCCCACAGGAATTCGGGGTCTCTTCCCCAGATCTCCGCAACCGAAATCCGAAATTTTCTTTCTACTCGGGCCGGAACGTGGGCCGTTCGGCGGCAAGAACCTTGTCCTTGGGTGTGCTGAGGTACCCGCGAATCCGGTCTTTATCGACGTAATTGACGACGATCTCGTAACGCAGCTTGTCACGGCCGACCAGGAACTGGACGGGCTCGTTTGCCGTGCGCTCTTTTTTCTCCAGTCTGCTGTCATCGACCTGAATGACGACATCATACTTGGCCTTCTTCGGGTCAGTTCTTCTCAACTGCAACTGGATATCTGCCACCCTCGCCATCTCGTTCTTCTTGGGTTTCTTGATATCGAATTCGAAGAAATCGCGTTCACCCTTCTTCCGCAGGTCAGCGAGTTCACCCGCATTCCGGGCGATCTGCTGGCTCAGCGTGGTTCTCACATCGGTGATTTCCCGGCGGCTCGCGGCAAGGTCGGCCCGTGTCACGTCAAGGTTGGCAGCGACGGTCTTTACTTCGCCCGAAACCGTTCCAATCTTCGCCTCGGACGACTGTTGGACCTCAGCGAGCTTCGTACTGGCTTCCTGACGCGCAGCAGCGACATCGGTCGAATTTGCTTTTGATGCCAATTCGCTCGCCAGCTGTTCCTTGGCCTTTTCCTGCTCCGCTCTTAGCCTCTCAGCGAATTTGCGTGCGGATTCGAGCTCCTGCGCGGTCACACCGGCGCGCTTCCTGACGAGATCGATATCCGCTGCCATATCCGTCGCCTGCGTGCGCGCGGCTTTCATTGCGCGGGCCTGATCGGCAAGCTCTTCTTGCAGGCCGGCAATTTGCCGTTCCAGTTCGGTACGAGTGGAGTACGAAACATAACCGACGGCCAGAATCAGGATCAGGCTCAACACCATACCAACTTTCAAGAGGATATTGCTCGGTGGGGGCGTTGGCGGAGGCACTGCGGACCCGCCTTCCTTGGGTCTCAAACTGAACATTGATTGTCCTTTCGGCGAATGAGTTAACGAAGTCTCTCAAATTATCCCATGGCTTCCAAAAATTAGACGAGCGAGTTGTTGGAATGGTAAGCCGAGTGCTAACATTCCGCCCACTATGGCAGCCCGAAAATTGCATTCTTCTCTCGTTGTCATTTTCCTGTCAATGCTATTAGTCGCCGCACAGGCCCCGCCCGCACATAACCCAACGCTGTCTATCGACGAGATTATGGAGGGGCCGGAGTTTGCTGGCACACGGCCTTCGGAAGTGCGATGGTTCGTTGATGGCCACCGCGTGTACTTCCGCCGGAAGACAACGAAGGAAAAGAAGGATGCCCTCTATGTGGCCGACGTGACTGACAGAACACCGCGCCGGCTGTCGGACGCGGAGGAACGCGAAGCACCTCCAAGTGCTGGGGTTGAGAATGCGGCGCGGACCAAGAAACTCTACGTCCGAGACGGAGACCTGTATTTGCTGGATCTCAAAACGGGGTCGAAGCGACGAATCACAGCTACCGTCACCGACGAGTCCGATCCCGGCTTCACGCTAAATTCGGATCACATCTACTTCACTCGGGAAGGCAACCTTTACTTATTGTCGATCTCAACGGGCATTGTGGAACAGATGACCGATTTCCG
>QHXC01000311.1 GCA_003222815.1 Acidobacteriota bacterium
CGTGTTCGCCGGTCTGTTACCGGCTTTACGCTCAAGCAGGGTGAATCCTCGCGAAGCGACGACCACTGCGCTGCGCACAACAACCGCTGGACCGCGCAGTGGCCATCTTCGTTCGTTGCTCGTCGGCGGCGAGGTGGCGGTGAGCACGATTTGCGTGATTGCCGCCGGACTCTTGCTCAACAGCTTTGTCAGGCTCCTTAACGTCGATCCCGGATTTGATACGCAGCGAATTGTCGTGGTCCAGTTCAGTTTGCCAAACAATCGGTATCCGGACAGTGGCAAGCGATCTGAATTTGTGCGTTCGGCACTCGAACGGTTGCAATCGCTGCCGGGGGTCGTATCCGTCGGTGTGTCGAATAACCTTCCGTTAACTGGAACTGGAGCCAACAGCGCGCTTGCAGTCGAGGGCACGAACTTGCCTCGTCTGGAGCGTCCAGTGGCTGATCTGCGCCTCATCAATCCAGACTACTTCAGGACAATGGGCATTACACTTCGAGCCGGACGCCTCTTTGACGATCGAGATCGAGGCCGCTTGGTTGCGATCGTGTCATCAGTTGCGGCGGACCGGCTCTGGCCGGGCCAGAATCCTTTGGGTAAGCGATTCAGAAGAGGACCCGATGACTCACCATTCACGGAGGTCGTGGGAGTTGCGGGCGCAATTCGGACCATCGGCCTGGACCAGAGTCCTCCGCTGACCGTCTACTTGCCGTACTGGTCGTTTTTTGGTACTGAAGTCTCCCTTGCGATTAGAAGCGCATCAAATATGTTGATCGCGTCCTC
Organism: Acidobacteriota bacterium; assembly: GCA_003222815.1. GTDB lineage: Bacteria > Acidobacteriota > Terriglobia > 20CM-2-55-15 > 20CM-2-55-15 > 20CM-2-55-15. Next base: position 781 of record QHXC01000311.1, read on the forward strand.
GGTCGTTCGAGACGCCATCCGCCAGGTTGATGTAGAGCTTGCGATTCCCACCATACGCACGATGGACGCCGTTGTGGCGGCATCCGTCGCGCAGCGGCGTTTTCAGATGAACCTGGTCGTTCTTTTTGCGGGAATTGCGATGCTACTTGCAAGCCTTGGGATCTATGGCGTGGTCTCTTATTCAGTGGCGCAGCGAACGAACGAGTTCGGCATTCGATTAGCTCTCGGGGCGCAGCCTGGCCAGATCCGCCGGCTCGTATTCCGCCAAGGGCTCACGCCCGTAGCCGTCGGCTTGAGCGCCGGTGTGGTGGCATCAATTGGCTCAGGCCAACTTCTGGCTACTTTACTCTTTGGGGTCGCTCCGACTGATCCGACGACAATGGCGGGCGCGGTGGTGATGCTCGGCCTAATGGCTGCCTTTGCTGTCGCCCTTCCGGCCCGCCGCGCCACTCAGCTTGATCCGTTATTAGCGCTCCACTACGAGTGAGGTCCTCCCCATGAGGGACTTCGCGCGGCTTAAACCGATCGAAACAGTAGTCCCAAAAGATGTATGCTGCCAACGAGGCCGGAAGGTGGAGTTCAGCCTTTACGGGATATCAGCAGCCGCTACAGCGAAAAGTTCCGCGATGATATGAGCAACGAGACATCCCTACAGTCAGACAAACAACCCGCCTTTGCGGCGCTTCATCACCGAAACTTTCGGTTCTTTTTTGTGGGCACCATGCTCGCAATGTTGGGCGACAACATCGAACATGTGGTGAGCTATTGGTTACTGTTTCAGAAGTTCCACTCGCCGGCGTTGGCCGGCTTTGCCGAAATCAGCCACTGGACACCGTTTCTCTTCCTTTCAGTGTACTTTGGCGCTCTCGCCGATCGACGCGATTGCCGAAAGGTCATCCAGGCTGCGCAGGTCTTATTCATGGGCGTATCGCTGGTCTGGGCCGTGCTCTTTTACACGAATACGATTCAGGTGTGGCATGCCGGCCTTCTTCTGATCGTTCACGGCATCGCCGGCGCCATGTGGTCACCCGCTGAACAACTGGTGATCCATGACATTGTCGGCACAGAGCATCTTCAGAGCGCCGTGCGCCTCAACGCCACAAGCCGGCAGCTGGGAATACTCTTCGGCCCGGCCGTTGGCGCCGGGTTGATGCTATGGCTGGGTCCGCCGCTGGCTCTTGTGGCGAACGTGGTCATCTATCTTCCCTTGACGATTTGGCTGCTGTACGTCCCATACACCGGCCACTTCCGAAAAGGCGCCCCGCCGAAACGATCGATCGGTTGGGCCGACGCCATCCATGTTTTGCGGGAAGTGGCGCACAACCGTCCCATTGTCACCATGATCGTTTTGGGCGGCAGCGCATCATTGCTCGTCGGTAACACATTTCAGACGCTGATGCCCGCGTTCGCCGCCGACCTCGGTGCGGGCCAGGCCGACTTCACCTACAGCGCGCTGCTCATGGCCAGCGCGGTGGGAGCCGTGTTTGGCGGATTCCTTCTCGAAGGCAAGGGGTGGCTTCAGCCCAGAGTCCGGACCGCCATCATTTGCGCCATTATCTGGTGCGTAGCGATCACGGCGTTCGCGTTCTCGACTAATTACTACCTATCGCTGGTACTGCTGTTTTGCGCAGGAACCCTGAATCTCGCTTTCTATTCCTCGGCGCAGACCATCGTGCAGCTTCTGGCGCCCGCCGAACTGCGCGGCCGGCTGATCGGTCTCTTCAGTATGTCCGCACTCGGCCTGCGCGCGTTCAGCGGGGTGACGGTCGGCATCGTCGGCGGAGTGATTGGGATTCACCGCTCGTTGGGTTTCAGCGCAATCGCGCTTCTGGTTGTAACCGCCTCGCTTTTTGTGTTCGCCGTTCAACGCCAATCCGACTAGCCCGGCATCTGCCGGCCTTACGCAAAAAAGAAATCCGTTGGCTGTAGGCGATCCTGACTTAACGCTGCAGCCGGAGCTCGATCTCTGAGGGTGAGGTCGATACGCCGCCGCCCGCAGAGAGCACTGTCGCGCGAACCCGTACCGACGCTGCTCTTGCCAGTTCTTCCGAAGTGACTTCGGCGAGCCCTTCGGCATTCACACAGACCAGGCGCTTGGGCCCGCTGTTGGTCTGAGAAGGCTCATTCCTCCAGCGGGAAAACTCCCTCAGGTCCCATGGTCGGATTTCGAGATTAATGCTCTGCGTGAGGGTGTTCTGAATCGCCAGGTTTTCGATGGCCCCGCTGCAAACGAGGTTGTCGCTGGCGTCGAGGTAACTCGCGGTCACCCGGATCTCCGCCGGCAGACACACATCCGTGGGTTTGCTGATGGTGCTGAAGAGGTTCAACCGGACTACAGTGGCACTGTTTGAAGGGACAATCTTTTGTTCGCTGCCATTGACCCAGCGGATTTCCGCTGAGCAGACGGAACTCTGGAGCATTTGCAGCAAGCGCCCCAATTGCAGCTGTTGCTGCTGCAACTGCTGGAGCGCTCCGTCGACGGAACCAATTCCTAGCAGCAAGCGGCCCAATTGCACTTGTTGCTGCTGCAACTGCTGCTGGATTTGCTCGATCTGTCCTTGCTGCCGCTGGAAGTGTTGTTCTATCTGTTGCTGTGGCGCTAATAGCAGGAGGAGAAGTTGGATCATCATAATAGTTTATAGACAGCCGGGAACATTTTATGGTTCTACAAAGGCGCGCAATAATTCGACATGTTGGCAGAATTGCGGCCTGTGGCCACTCGCAGGTTTACACCTACCACGCAGACACGCCACGCTTCTCGGCGTAATAAAACAGGATGTCAAAGTTACCGGGAGTATAGCCAAGCATTCTGAGCATGAGTGCCACCTGTCCACGGTGATGCACGGCATGGTTGGCGCCGTGGTGCAGCAACTCTCCTATCGGCATCGAATACCTGCCTCGCTCATTGAAGTATTCAACGTTTCGCAGAAGATCCGCATCACTAAGCGTAGCCAAGAACTCACGAACATATCCGTCAACCCTGTTCCAGTGCGTGACGACGGATTCCAGCGCGGGGTAGTCCTCGCCTTTCAGTGCAGGCCCGCGCTTTGCGCCACCGCAGCGATCCAGCCATCCCCACTCCGTGCTCAGCGCATGGACTAGGGTGTTGCGTATGGAGCCATAGCTGCCCGCCACCGGCTGCGTGAACTGTTCCGGTGTAAGCTGCGAGGATACAGCAAATAGCTTTTTATTTGCCCACTCGCCGTAATCGTATAGGCTTTCAATGTCTTTAATGGTCATCGCCTGCTCCAGAAAAAATGATTTTTGCGAAGCACTGTATGTGGCGATGCGTACCGGGGTCAATATCGGCAGGACCACCACAACGGCAGCCAACCTCAGGACAAAGTGAACAACATATCTAAACTCAATATCTGCTAGGCATTATTTGTTCGCGGGCGCAGGAACAGCGATGAACTGTGTGAACAACCCGGCGACGCCGGGATGATTGGGAGCATAGTTCAGGTTGTTCACCTTTGCTGCCTTGCGCCGCGAGTCCTGGACCTTCTGGGCGTAGCAACGGCCCTCTATCGGGGAAACCGCTCAAGCAGAGGCGACTCGCCGGGCACGACCGGCGTGCGCGCCGTGTTGAGCACCATCCCAATCAGCGAGTAGTGGCCCATCAGGCCGATGGTGTCGAGGAGGGCGCGCTCGCCGAACTTCGCGACCGCGCGGGCATAGGTGGCATCGCTGACGCTGCGGTTCTGCAGGAGCTCCGTGCAGAAGTCATACAGCGCTTCCTCATCCTCCGCCATGCCGTGCGGTCGGCGGCCGTCGCCGATCGCCTTGGCGATCTCCGGATTGAGGCCACCCTTGACCGCGAGCGGATAATGCGCGGCCCACTCGTACGCCTGAGACCACTGCCGCGCAGTAATGAGAATGACGAACTCGGAGAGCCGCGGGGGCAGGGCGCTGTTGAAGCGCACGTAATCGCTGAGGCCCCTCACACGCCCCATCAGTTCCGGACTGCGCACCAGCACACTCCAGGGGCCCGTCAGCGACCCGCGCGCCGCGGTATGGTCTGCCGCCGCCTTTTTCTGAGAGTCGGTCATCTTCTCGGCGGGGATCGGCCCCATCCGCTCCTGCCCAAAGGCGGTCGGAGAGAAAGCCAGTGAGAAAACCAGCACCAATACGTATCTAATCATGTCTGCCTCCCTTCAACAGGGACGGAGTATACTGCGAACGATAGGCTGATGACGAACACATGTAGTCGTGGGCTTCAGCCCGCGTTGCTCCAAAGTAGCCCACCACCCAAATCCTTGACTGCTGCAGAACCGTCAGCTTAAATGCTTGGCGTATACGTACTGCGAGCGATGGCTTGCTCGAGGCCTTTCACGATGTGACGGTGATCGTGAATAAGTAAACTGATGTTTCATCGAAGAAATTTCGTCGCGCTCATGGGAATGACTCTTGCCGGAGCCTTCACCTGTGCTTATGCGCAGTGGCCGAACTATCCTGACTCGCGCATCCCGCGTACGAAAGACGGCAAGCCGAACCTGACTGCTCCCGCACCCCGCCTGAACGGCAAGCCCGATATCTCTGGAGTCTGGCAGGCGGAGCGGAGTCCCGCGAGCGAATACGACCGTGTGATGGGCAAGGGGTTCACTGATTTGCAGCCGGACACGCAGGACATCACCACGAATTTGTTGAACGTATTTTGGGGCATGAAGCCCGAAGAAGAGCCGCTTCGCCCCGAAGCCACTGCGATTGTGAACCACCGCCGGGAAAGCCCTCTGGAGAGTCCCTTCATACAATGCCTTCCCGGCGGCATACCCATGCCATTACTGGCTCAAACGTTTAAGATCGTTCAGACGCCCCGGGAGATCGTGATGTTGCCTGAAATTCTCAACCCTCCGCGCCAGATTCACATGGACGGGCGTAC
>QHXC01000312.1 GCA_003222815.1 Acidobacteriota bacterium
GATCCAAGTACTGCCATCGGGTAATTTCATGGTGCGAAAGTACTCCGTCAGCACGGCGTTCCCGCTGTAGGGCATCCCATTTTTCCAATAGTATCCAGGCTTCAAATGAGTCGTGACGATTTTCAAGCTACCGGCTCGCTCGACGATCCCCCGTCCGCCCATGCTGGTCCACGATGCGGCCGAATAGCCTTGCCCACTCGACTCCAGTCCGGCCGGCGGAGGACCGAAATGGATCAAGCGGCTCTGTGTTCCGTAGTCCGCTTCGATCTTGAGGGTATTATCGTCCTGCCAGGTGATCTGCAGGTGCGTCGGCAGCCTCATGATTCCCGGCGCGCCGTAGGCTTTGCATGGATTGCCTTCGGCCTCGTCCTTGGCCGGATCCCATTTCATGGCGGCCTGAGCGCCCGTGACGTTGTATGGAATGTTGCCTTGAAGAGAAGGGTTGGATCCGACGCCGATCGGACCGCTGTTCGGGTTCACGATCGCGCCAGGGGGGCCGGAACCGAAGTCGCCTTTGGGCGCTGTGAGCATGCGCGTGTGCCAGTCTTCGGTAATGACCGCCGTCCAGTATCCCGTGAGGTCGATTGGAGCACGCGCCTTCGCTGCCGGAAGCGGACCGCCACGGCCGCCGCCACGCTGAGCCTGGATCGCCGGGGGCACGGAGAGCCAGAATAGAGTGGCCGCTATCGCCAATGTTCTATGCTTCATTTTGTGCAAAGTCATTCTTTCCCTAGCCGAAGACGTTTCCTATTAGTCCACAGTTTGACCGGCAACGCCACCCCAGGACTTGCCATCCGTCGTCCGCGTGATTTTGATCAAGCGCGCTCGTGTGCTGTTCGGACTGCGCGATGGGTTTGCAATCACCTCTACCGGGTCTCCAATCTTAAACACATCTTTGTCCACACCCTGCTGCGCGAACTGACCTGCGGCCGCGCCTTCGATTGCCCACCGTTCGACCGTGCCTTTGGAGTCCGCAACCTCGACAAAAAAGAAGGAGTGCGGCGAGCGCAGCGAGAGCTGAACCATTTTTCCTTTGAGCGTTATTTTCTTTTCCACATCGTAGGTTCCACCAAAGGAGTGATGAGCTGCCACGGAGTGACTCGACAGCAGCATTGCGACGGGGATCAGCAAAGCAAATAGCGCTACTTTCATTGTTTCTCCTTTTGGGTTGTTCCCTTCTTCAGGCTACGATACACGGCCTCGACAAACTTCGCCGTCACACCAGGTTCGGTAATAGCCGACGTCGCTGGCATCGCTGATCCATCCATGGCCCGGAATGATCATCGTGCCGCCTTGCGACATGAATTCGGTGACGGACAAATCCACTAGCTTGTTCAATGCTTCGATTTCCCCGTCAATGCTGCCGCCTCGGTCGACGTCAATTGGCGGATAGACATCACTGTTATAGACATCACCGGCAACGATGACATCCGAGCGGCGGAAGAACACGGCGCTGTCGCCATCAGTAATTGCGTTGGGCATGTGAAAAAGCTGAATTGCCTGATTATTGAAGAAGCGATACAACGTGTACTTGTCGGAAATGTATGTCGCGTCCGGAACTCCACTCGCCGCTTCGAGCATCCGGCTTTGAGCTTTTTCATGTGCGAAAATTGCCTGGCCTGATCCGATCGGATGAAACATGGACGAGTTTTGAACGTTGGCATTTCCGCCTACATGATCCGGATTATCGTTCGTGTTGATGATTATGCGAATCGCAGGCTCCGAAAACGCATGCGTGGCTTGCCAGGTGTCGGAGAATCGCGAAGCCGAATCGGGCAGTTCAGCCGGCCTCAACGTCTGGCCAATTTGCCGGATCGCCGCCAGAAGTCTCGCGCTGGCGGGGGCAGCACCGGAATCCACCATAACGACCCCGTCGCCACCAATCGACACAGCGATGTTGCCGCCCGCGCCTGCGATCATATAAACGTTCCCCGCCACATGTAATGCTTCGATATTTTCATACGTAGGAAGGCGTTTCGGCTGAGCGCCGGCACGCTCCGCGATATGCGTCGATGCATCATTGTAACTAGGTTTGAGCGCAAATTGTGCGGCCGGTGGAGCCAGTTTCTCCCCGATGGCGTGCCACTCGGGATACATGGTTTCGGCCCCTCCTCTGGCGCCCTCGAGTGGCATCTTATATTTGACTGCGGATTCCGTCAGATACGGATTCTCTCCCAACAGGTAATGCGGCATGCGGTACTTGCTCCCCGGTTGGTATTCTTCGGGTTGACACGGATATGCGGGTAGCTGCTGGGTCGTGTCCCGGATATATGTGGCGCTGCGAACCAGAGGTTCCGTCAGATAGTCCGGATCAATTACAGTGAATGTCCACTCCAGGTAAGGTTCTTCTAAGGAAACTTGTTCGATGACCGTCGCACGAAAACTGGACGGCACGCCGTTGCGGCGAATGAAACTATCTTTGAGGTGAGTCGTTGTGATCTCCAGCGTGTCGCCCTGAAACGTTCCGGTGGAGAAGCCATCCCAGGAATGTTTGGCATATGGCGATGGCCGTTCCCGGCCATCGAGCCAAATCATTCGGTCGCCGGGGGTTTTCCAATAAGACACGCGGTACGCCACAAGTTTACGAGTTATCGGGTCCACTTCCTTGTCGATTCGCATGGCATCCAGGGCCTTGGGCTGGTATGTCGGACCCCGTGACCTGCACTGCATGAGCGGTGACGTCGAGTTCCATTCCTCGTCGTAAGTATCTGCCCGCATCCGGGCTGCATCATTCAGCGGAAGCCCTCGATAGTCGCCTGGATAAGCGCCGGGAGCGCGATCGCGTTCATCCTCCTGATTGATCCAGCGCCATGTGCCGGTCAAGTCAACGGGCGACTCCTGCGCAAAGGTAGCTTGCGCGAAGACGGGCCGTGAAGCCAACGCCGCCAAAAAGATCAAGCCAACTGTGATTCTAGAGCGATGAACAGGGTTCATAGGGACCTCCTGAATAGAGGAAAAAAGCTGAACCGCGGCTGCAAACCGGTATTTGTATTTATTGACCGGTAGTCTCGACCGCGCAGTCAATCGTTGTCAAGAATTTTAGGGTGATCGCCTTAGCCGCGGCCCACGCGCGCTCGAAGAAAAGGAACTCACAGGTGTTGAGAATCGCCATATAATCGCAGGCACGAACTGAAGATCCAGGAAAGTCGGATCCTGAGGAAGCGGGACGATATGATCCGAATCAAGCAATTCTCAGGAAAACGCATTGCGGCTGCTCTTCTGACGGCGGTTGCCGGCTGGGGACTGTCTATCGGACCGACAAACAAGCTGGAACTGACTGCACGGTCTGAGACCGCTGTTCGGAAGCCCACGGGGTACCCCCAGCTCGTTGCTACTCAACCTTTGCCAGCGATGAACGTCGAGATGTGTCCGTTGGAGACTGCTTCTCTACAGGAGCCCAACTCGGCGCGACGTGCAACTTCCGCCAATGCAAACGGGACGCGCACCGGAGATGCGGACCGCTCTCCGCTTCGGGTCATTCGAGATGCTTATCCCACTTACAGCGCCATCGGCGTGGACACCAATTCGAATGAAGTCTTCCTCCAGGACGAGAACCTGTTTGGGATCAAAGTATTCAATCGAACCGATAATACTTCCCCCGGCGCTGCCTTTACCGAGCCGAAACGGGTGCTGGGAGGACTCCTGACCAAGCTGGAATTTAACTGCGCTCTTTATATCGATCCAAAGAGCGGAGACATTTATTCCGTCAACAACGATACGGTCGATACCCTGACGGTATTTCCTCGCGACGCTAAGGGAAACGTGAAGCCGATGCGAGCGCTGCATACCCCGCACCGGGCCTATGGCATAGCCGTGGATGAGGAAGCGCAGGAGCTTTACCTGACGATCGAGCACCCGCCAGAGATAGTTGTATACCGCAAGATGGCGAACGGTGAGGACAAACCGATCCGAACACTGAAAGGCGATAACACCCATTTGGCAGACGCCCACGGGATTGCCATTGATCCCAAAAACGGCTGGATGTTCGTCAGTAATCATGGGAGCGCGAGCACCCCCACGAAAAAAGGCGGCTGGTTTGATCCTCCTGCGATTACCGTGTACCCGTTCAAGGCCAGTGGCGATACCGCGCCCATTCGCACCATTGCAGGACCCCAAACCCAATTGAACTGGCCGGCCCACGTCTACGTGGACCGAGAACATGGAGACCTTTATGTAGCCAACGACGGCGGGGACTCGATTCTGGTCTTCCGCGAGACGGATAACGGCGATGTGGCTCCCATGCGGGTTCTCAAGGGACACCAGACCGGTCTTAAGAGTCCCACCAGCCTATTCGTAGACACAAAGAACAACGAACTGCTTGTTTCCAACATGGGGAATCACTCCGCCACGGTCTATCCCCGGACGGCGGCAGGAGATGTGGCGCCACTCCGGACCATCCGGAGCGCGCCGCCGGGAAAGCTGGCGGACATGATTGGGAATCCGGGAGCGGCAGCATATGACAGCAAGCGGAAAGAGATTCTGGTGCCGAACTGAGTGGCGCACCCGCAGATTGCCGCCTTCGCCAGGCTGGCGAAGCAGAATTCCCAGCCCACTCGCGTCCTGGCCGGACAAACTACTCTGCTCAGCCGCACGATGCACGATATCCGCTACGACGCGATCCACGACGAGATCTTTGTGATCCGATGCACAATGAAATTTACATCCCCAATCATGACAAGATCCTGGTATTCCCCCGGGATGGCAACGGAGACGTTGTGCCGATCCGCATTATCACCGGTCCCGACACGCAGTTGGACGATGTGGAGTCGCTCGCTGTCGATCCAATCCATAACGTGATTGTCACCGCGGGCGCTAGGCCTCCAACGGCTCCCGGACAAAGAGGTGGCCCAGTGGATCAAGGTGAGGGGGGAGCCCTCCTGATTTTCAAGCGCACGGACAGCGGCAATGTCAAACCGGTCGGGATCATCCAAGGCCCGAAGACCCGGATTGTCCGGATCAACCAAATTCAAATGCAGCCAACAAAAGGTTGGATTATTGCCGCGCAACCGGGCAAGTACGAAGAGCAGGAGCCGGAGGGTGTCTTCGTGGGCGTTTGGAGCATCAATGACAATGGGAACGTCCCGCCCCGCTGGTTCATCGGCGGACCCAAGAGCCAAATGAAGAAACCTCGAGGCGTCGCTCTGAACCCTGGGAACAAAGAGCTCGTCGTCGCTGACATGCGTCTCAACACGGTGCTGACGTATTATTTCCCGGAGATCTTCTAGGAGGCTTCGCCTCTCAGACCAACGAGTTTTCCGAATCAAGCGAAGCCAGGCCATTTTTGGGAATCCGCTAGATTCGGCGTATACCAAAACCAAAACCGCTGCTTTCCGGTCGCGGCTCGGATATTTTGAGAGGCTGACATGATGAACGAACGGATCTGGGAGGCCGGGTATCGTGCAAGGTCCTGGTTGGCTGGGCTTGATGGACTCCAAACTGTACGAGCGCTATCATCGCAGCTTCACCGAAGCCGGCTATGCCGTACTGGTTTTTGATTACCGGGGCTTTGGCGACAGTGAAGGCGAGAAGGGTCTGATCTTGCCCCAGCTTCAGGCGGACGACATCCGCAACGCGATCACTTATCTCCAAACGCGTCCCGAAGTGGACTCGCAGCGAATTGGTCTGTTCGGTTCAGGCGGCACGGGCGGCGCGAACCCGATTTACGTGGCTGCCATTGACCGTCGGGTGAAGTGCGTTGTGAGCAATTACGCATTTGCCACCGGGCGCGAGTGGCTGCGCAGTATGCGCCGCGAATACGAATGGCTGGAATTTTTGCGGCGGCTTGAAGAAGACCGTAAGCGGCGTGTTCTGGAAGGCAGCGGCGAGATGGTCAATCCCCGCGAAGAACTGATGGTCGCAACTCCGGAGCGAAAGGAGACAACGGTAAAGGCGGATGTGGACTATCGTATCCCCGAGCGAGTCTCGCTTCGCTCCGCCGACGGATTGATGGAGTTCAACCCGGAGGATTACGTGTCCCGAATCTCACCCCGCGCGATTCTATTCATCGCCACCGAGAACGATGCTGTAACGCCGGAAGATCAAACCTTCCGGCTGTATGAGAAGGCGGGCCAGCCGAAGAAGCTTATCCTGCAGAAGGAGACTTCGCACTACAAGGCGTATGGGGATTATTTCGATCAGGTCACCCCGCAGATCATCGAATGGTACGACCGGTACTTGAAATACGAGCGAGTCGAGGTGTGGGAGCAGCCATAGATGCTCGTAAATTTTACCCAGACCTTGATTCTCGCGGCGACGCAGGAAGAGACCTGGAGTCTTCTGCGCGATACGAAACGATTGGCGCACCTAATTCCCAGTATCGAGAATCTTGCCTCCGATCCTTCCAATGCCGGCGGGGTCCGGGGCAACGGCCCCCAGGAAAGATATGTGGCGCGCGTGTTGGAGAGGGTAGGCCCCTTCCGTCTCAGCCTAAACCTGGAAGTAAAGATCGTCCAGACTGTGGAACCTTCTTTTCTTCAGGCCGAACTGAACGGCGCCGATAGCAACGGACAAGACAGACTTTCGGGCACGCTCCGGGCAGAGTTGAAGAGGAACCAACCAGCGGGAACGCAACTGAGCATGGACGCTTCTATTGAAGTAATGGGTAAGCTGGCGGCGCTCGGAGCGGCGCCGATCCGGCGGCGGGCCAATGAGCTTTTTGCCCAATTTACAGCGCGGTTGCAGGGCGAGCTTTCTCCAGCCGCACCTGGGGGCTGAGGGCTCGCTGAAAAATAACTTGGCAGAATGCAGGCTCGGGAGGATCTGACCAATGTTCAATTCCCAATTCTCAATTCTCATCCGAAAGGAGAAGCGGCCGCATGTGTGCGAGCCGGCTTGCAAGACGAATGATTCTTGCTGCGAATACAACGAATTGGTCCGACACTGCGATCTTGTCTTGCATCGGTGGAACATTTCGCAATCCGACATCCACTTCGGATGAGAATTGAGCATTGGGAATTGACCATTGGTCAGATCCCCGGTCCATATCAATGAAGCTTGAGTTTGTTTTGGACGGAAAACTCGTGCAGCTCGACCACGAGCCTCAGGAAACCCTCGCTGAAGTTCTCCGAAACCGGTGCCACTTGACGGGGCTGAAGGTTTCCTGCGAAGTCCAGGTGTGCGGTGCTTGTACCGCGCTCGTTGACGACTTGCCCGTGAGCGCGTGCACGTACCTTGCTTATGAAGCCCGGGGACGGCGGGTCACAACGATCGAGGGGATCGGTGACGGCGAGCGGCTTCACCCAATTCAGAAGGCATTCCTCGATGAGTTCGCATTTCAGTGCGGCTTCTGCACGCCAGGGATGATTCTTGCGGCCAAGGCGCTGCTCCATGAAAACGACGCACCGACTGACGCCGAGGTTGTGAACTATATGGATGGCAACCTTTGCCGTTGCACAGGATATCTTCCGATTCTTAGAGCGATCCGCCGGGCCGCAGCTCTAATGCGGGACCGGGAGCGAGAGCATCCATGAATGGCGAAATGAGCGGAGCGAATGCAAGCCCGATAGGGCGCAGCGATCAGAAGATGACCCGCAAGAAACCGGGCGAGTTCCATGTCGTCAATCATTCCGTTCCTCGCGAGGACGGTGTGGCTAAGGTCACGGGACGGGCCGTCTTTACGAGCGACATCCACCTGGAAGGCATGGCCTACGCGAAGCTGTTACGAAGTCCCTTCGCTCACGCGCACATTCTCTCTGTCGACACCGTGAAAGCGCTGCGGCAGCCCGGTGTAATCGCTGTTCTGAGCGGAAATGACTTGCAAGGAATTGATCCATATTATGGGCACGCCGTGAAGGATCATCCTCTATTGGCGATCGGTAAGGTTCGTTTCTTGGGAGAGCCGGTGGCCGCAGTCGTTGCGGAGGATGAGCGCAGCGCCTATGAGGCGCTCGAGTCGGTCCATGTGGAATATGAAGAGCTGCCTGTGGTGCTCGACGCAGACTCGGCGCTCGCCGATGGCGCGCCGCTCGTCCACGAAACCGCTTACCGGGGAGGGGGATTTCGTGGATTCGATGATCCCGGCAGCCCTCAGCCGAGCAACATCTGCCAAGGAATCCATCTGGAGTGGGGCGATGCCCGGGCCGCGTTTCCGCAAGCCGCTCACACCATCGAGGGCGAGTTCTTCTTCCCCATGGCCTATGCCTACGCGATGGAAGCGTACGTCTCGATTGCCGATTACAACGATAGCGGACTGACGGTTTATTCCTCGGCGCAGCACCCGTTTATTGTGCGGAATGATCTCTGCAAAGTCTTTGGATTGGCGCTGAACCGCGTGCGGCTGATTGTGCCGTTCATCGGTGGTGGCTACGGCAGCAAGTCCTATTCCAAGATCGAAGGAGGCAATGCTCACCACGCGCAACGACGACGCGCGCGTTCGCATCCGAACCGGTGTGGATCGCGAAGGACGGCTGCTCGCCCTTGAGGCAACCATCCACCTCAATACCGGAGCATACGCGGAGAATAGCCCATTGGTCGCGAGGAGGGCGGCCAACCGCATTATCGGACCCTATCGGATTCCGAACGTCAAGGTGGACTGCTACGCGGTTTACACCAACACCGTCCCGGCCAGTTCCTTCCGAGGATTCGGCGCGACGCAAGTCACATTTCCGCGAGAATCGCAGATCGACGAATTGGCCGAGCGGCTCGGGTGCGATCCGGTCGAACTACGACAGAAGAATCTGGCCTCGCGTGGCGAGTCCATCCATCCCGGTTTGCGGCCCCTCGATGCAGACCTGCCCGGGGATCTTTCCATGGTCGTCGAAGCTCTGATGGACCGGCCTTTGCTAAAGGACCACGGCCGGGGAGTGGTCTGCTCGGCAAGCGACGCCGGTTCCGATCCAGTCTCATCGGCTGTTGTGCAGGTCTACGGCGACGGCTCCGTCTCGGTTCTCACAGGAAGCACGGAGATCGGCCAGGGCAGCCACACGGTGATGCAGCAGATTGCAGCCGAGGAGATGGGAGTGGCGATCGAAAAGGTTCGGGTTGTGGGTTCCGATACGGCGATCTCGCCCTTTGATCGATCGACCGGTGCCAGCCGCACCACCACGCTCATGGGGCGGGCTGTGCTGGAAGCTTGCCAGGAAGCAATCGCACAGTTGCGGAATATGGCTGGCGAAGTTTTAAAGACGAAGCCGGAAAACCTTATCATCGAGCGCGGCGGCGTTGCGTTCCAAGACCAGCATGTGCGCTGGCAGGATGTGTTGCGGGATTTTTTTGGGTTGTCCGATTGCAGTATCATCGGCCGGGCCTACCTGAGGAAGACCGGCGATCTGGACCGGCTTCCGGTGTTCTGGGAGATCGGCTGCACAGGCGTCGAAGTTGCCGTGGACACGGAAACCGGCAGGCTTCGTGTTGATCGGCTGGTGGCGGTTGGCGACGTCGGTCTGGCCATCAACCCGGCGATGGCCGAGGGGCAGGACCTGGGTGCGGCTACTATGGGACTAGGCGTTGGCCTTAGCGAAGAACTTGTCTACGAAGGCCAGCAACTTGTGAATGGAAATCTGCTCGACTATCGTGTCCCTCGCTTTTCCGACCTTGCACCGAAGATCGACCTTCTGCTCGTCCAAAATCAGGACGGCACAGGACCCTATGGGGCCAAAGGAGGTGGCGAAGGGTCATTGAATCCGACTCCCGCCTGCCTGGCCAATGCGCTGTGTAGCGCGACGGGCGCACGCGTGCGGCGATTGCCGCTCACGCCGGAGCGCGTGTGGCAAGCCCTGAAGGAGCGCACTCACAAGGAGAAAAACATTGGCCGTTGATCTTCTTTTAAAAGGAGGCATGGTCGTGACCGAGGGTGGCGTCGTCCAGGCCGATATTGCCGTCTCGGGGGAGAAGATCGTCGGCATTCTGGCGCCCGGCGACAGTAACCAGGCAAGACGTGTGGTGGACATTGGCGGGCTTCACCTGTTGCCAGGGCTGATCGACATGCACTCGCACCACCGGGAGCCAGGCTTCACTCACAAGGAAGATATTATTACGGCGACGAAGTGCTGTTCTGCCGGGGGGGTCACGGTGACGGTGGGAATGCCCAACGTCAGCCCTTCTCCGACGAGCGTCGCGATCCTCAAGGATATCTTCGCACTCTATAAGGAAAAGTCGATTCTTGATTACAACATGAATCCGGCCGCCACCGTCCTCGAAGAGATTCCGCGCCTGGCGACGATGGGAATTCTCGCCTTCAAGGTCTTCATGGTCGTTGACACGGGCCGTTCCTACCCGCACATGCCTGGAATCGGCGTGCACGATCATGGCAAACTGCTGTCGATCTTCCAGGCGGTCCAGAAAACCGGCTTGCCGCTCATGGTCCACCCCCACGATCAAGCGCTCATGGCTCAAATCGAGCACACCTACTGGGCCGAAGGGCGTCGCGACTTCCGGGCCTACGCCGAGGCATATGCGGCACACGACGGCATTATTTGGGACATGGCGGTGGCCGTGCTTCTGCGGCTCCAGCAGGCAACCGGGATGAAACTCCACCTGTTACACCTGCAGACGAAGAGATGCGTGGAGATGCTTCGCGCTGCAAAGGCAGAGGGCCTCCCGGTGTCGGCGGAAGTCAATCCATGGGCGCTGTGGCTTGGCAATGACTGGAAAACCATCGAGCGCCTTGGACCCTACGCGCTTTCCTACTACGTCGCGCCGCATCACTCCGAAGCGGTCTGGAAGGCGCTACTCGACGGAACTGCCGACATCATCGCCACCGATCACGCCCCACACTTGAAAGAAGAGAAAGAGCCAGGCTGGACCGATGGATGGAAGGCCCATACCGGAACGCCTTCCGCGCAGCACTACCTCTCGCTGCTGCTGACGGACGTCTCCGCGGGCCGGATTTCGCTCGAGCGCGCTGTCGAGATCGTTGCGACCAAGCCGGCGAAGTTGTTTGGTCTTTACCCGCGCAAGGGTGCTATTCGAGCGGGAGCAGATGCCGACATGGTCGTGGTCGACCTGAACAGGGAGCACATCATCACGAATGAGGAGGTTCTCAGCAAGTGTGGCTGGACGCCTTATGCTGGCCGGAAAGTGCGCGGCCTGCCGGTACACACGCTGGTGCGAGGGCAGTTCGTTTTGGAGAATGGAAAAGTGGTAGGCCAGCCGGGCTACGGCAGGCTTGCGAGCCCGGTGTGATCGTTATCGCAGACGCATCCGGGCCGCAACCGCAGGGAGCGGGTAATCAATTTTCAATTCTCATCGAGGAAGGACCTGGATTATGGCAACAGAATATGGTTTGCTTTTGCCGCATTTCGGCCCGGAAACGGATCGAGGCAGGATCATCGAGGGAGCCCGCCGAGCCGAGCAGATGGGTTTTGATTCCGTTTGGGTGAGAGACCACCTGGTATTCCATCCCCACGGGATGGAAGGCACGGATAATACTTTTATCGATCCATTCGTGGTCCTGGCGGCGTTGGGCGCCACTACTACAAAAATCAAATTGGGTTTCGGCTCGCTGATTCCGCACCGGCATCCCATGTTGCTCGCGTTGATGCTCAACTCTTTGGCGTACATGGCTGGGGACCGGCTGCTGATGAGCCTGGGACTGGGAACCTTTCAGCAGGAGTTTGACGCCATCGGGATGGGCGAGTGGCCCCGCGACGAGGTAGTTCGAGAACAAGTTGCGATTCTGCGGCAAGTCTGCAGCGGAGATCACGCTTCCTGGGAGGGCAAGTTTTATCGCTTTCAGGACATGGGTCTCAAGCCGAAATATCCGTCAAAGCTCGAAATTTGGTACGCCGGAGCCACACCGGCCTCGGTCCGCCGGGCGTTGGAATACTGTGATGGCTGGCTGCCTGGCCGGATCACTCTGGCCACTTATCGCAAGCGCGTCGAAAAACTTCGCAGCGAAGCCGCGGCCCAGGGCAGGCCCCCGCTGCACGAAGGCTGCATACCGATCACGAGCATTGACGAAGACCGAAAGACGGCGATCGAAAAGGTGAACCTCGACGGATTGCTCTCGAACGCCAACAAGCAAAAATTCTGGGTGAGGCCGGCTTCGGGTTCCTTTACAAAGGCGGAAGAGCTGGAGGGTTCCTTCATCGCAGGTAGTTCCGACGACGTCGTGAAGGAAGTCCAGAAGTTTCTCGAAATCGGAATCGATCACATCGTTTTCGATCTGCGCTTTCGGTTTGATGAGTGGGACCGGTCCATCGAACTTCTGGGCACGGAGGTCGTGCCTCGCCTGCGGAAAATCCAGGCAACGGCTCGGTCGATCCAATGATGCTTCTGCGCCGTTTCGAAATCCACCAGCCCTCTAACGTGGCTGAGGCCGTTCAGATGTTAGGCCATTTTGGCGAGGATGCGTCTCTCTATGCTGGCGGGACGGAACTGCTGCTGGCGATGAAGCACGATGTGCTCCGTTACAAGCACTTGATTGACGTGAAGGTGATCCCCGGACTGGATTCGATCGAGCTGTATGATGGGATGATCAGAATCGGCGCGACGGCGACACACCGCAGCATCGAGCGGTCGGCTCCCCTCAGAAGTCGCCTGCCGGTCTTCACCAACATGGAGAGCCTCGTGGCCAACGTTCGTGTCCGCAACACCGGCACCCTGGGCGGAAATCTCTGCTTCGCCGAGCCCCACTCTGACCCGGCCACGCTCCTTCTGGTATTGGGCGCAAGTGTGGCTGCCGAAGGCCCACAAGGACGGCGGGAGATTCCCATGGACGACTTCTTCACCGGCGCTTACGAAACGTGCCTCGGACGGAACGAGGTGCTGACCGGCATCCACATTCCGTTGTCAACCAGGCGCTGGCGGCCGGCTTACGTCAAGTTCCAGGTTCACGAGAGGCCGATGCTGGGGCTGGCGCTGGCACTGGAGACGACGGACGACGGCGAAACGTTCTGCGGCGCGCGAGTGGCCGTGGGCTGCGTCAGTCCTTGCGCGCGGCGCGCGGCGGCGGCGGAAGGCTTGTTGACCGGCCCCCGCTCCCAGGTCGAACGCAATCTGCCCCTGGCCGCTGAAGCGCTCGCGGACGCGGCCGAACTGATCGATGACCAGCAGGGCTCGGCGGAATACAAACGACATCTTATCCAGGTATTTCTGCGGCGGGCGTTTCTGAAGGCCTTGGGACAAAACTGATGCGGAAGAACTGGCAGCCCTAGCCGGCCAACCGTCCAAGAGGGATTTTCTATGGCAAAGATGGCAGACATGGCCGACGTCAAGATAGGCGTCGCGGCTCCTCCCCCGGACGAATTTGCGGAACTTTCGCCGCGCATGAGGATAGGCTCTGTGTTGGGTCCGCTGGTTGGATTGGCGCTCTGGTTCATCCCAATGCAGGTCGAGCCTGTGGCCCACCACACGCTTGCGATTGTGGCCTTCATGATCGTTTACTGGATTACAGAACCGATCGACCACGGCGTAACCGCCATGATTGGCTGTTTCCTGTTCTGGGCCCTGCACATCGCGGATTTTGAAACCGCCTTTGCAGGTTTTGCCGACAGCGCGCCCTGGTTCCTGTTTGGCGCCATGCTGATGGGAGAAGCCGCGGCGCAGTCGGGTTTGGCCAAGCGCATCGGCTTGTTCATCATGCATTATCTCGGCACTTCATACTCCCGCCTGCTGCTCAGCGTTGTTGTGTTCGTCTTCGTCCTCAATTTCCTGGTGCCTTCGGGGCTGGCGCAGCTTGCGATTGTCGCGCCGATGATCATCGGCGTCGTCGCGGGATTCGGCGTGGGACCACAAAGCAATATTGCCCGGGGCTTATTCGTGATCCTGGCCTACACCTGTGGGCTGTTCAACAAGATGATTCTGGCGGGCGGCGCCAGCATTCTGACGCGCGGCATCGTGGAGAAACTCACCGGCGAGCCCATCTTCTGGAGCAAATACTTCATCGCATATCTTCCCGCGGATCTGATCACCATCTTCGCCTGCTGGCTGACGATTCTTTGGCTTTACCCTCCGGAAAAGAAAGAACTGCCGGGCGGCCGCCAGTATCTTGAAGATTGGCCTGATGGTGGCGCTGCCCAAAATCGGCGTGCTCAAGACCAACGATATCCGGAGAGTCAATTTCCTGCTGATCATTTTTATGGCCGGCGCGCTGAGCATGGGCGTGGTGCTGAGCAAGACCAAGGCGCTGGACGTGCTCACCGGCATCATGATGTCGTGGATGACGCCTTATCTGGGCGATTCCTTCTATTCAGCGAGCGTGCTCTACTGGACGGCTTTCGCCTATCATTTTGTCCTGGCCAGCGAGCTTTCCATGTTAAGCACATCCCTGCCGGTGCTCGTGAACTTCGCCGTCCAGCACGGCTTCAACCCGGTGGCATTGGCCATGGTTTGGAACTTCGCCTCGGGGGGGAAGATGTTCGTCTACCAGTCGGCAGTGTTGATTCTGGGATATTCCTACGGGTATTTCCAGGGAAAGGATCTGATTCGTGTCGGGCTGGTCCTCACGATCGTTGAAGGCCTGATTCTGCTCTTTTTGGTGCCCTTCTATTGGCCTCTCATTGGCCTGCAATGGATGAAATAAGGCCTCGCCTCGAACCAACGAGGGCCGGCGGTCCTATGGCTGCGTTGCAGCCTCTCATCAACAAACAATCGTTTCAAATACCCCTCGTCACGCCAACCTGCTGACGGCGATCTCCGGCGCGGGGTATTCCGCCAGGCCCCAGTGGGCGGTGACGATTCTTTCGTGGTGGACGGCGCCTTCGCCTATAGCGATGGCGCGTTTGCGGGCGCGGACGTCGTCGCGGAATTCAGGTTTGGCGGAGTCTGCGACGGCATTGGCAATGATGACGCGGTGCGAGGGTTCGTCGGCGGGATCGTTGGCGGCGCGTCGCGATAGGATCAGCGCCCGGGCCGCGGCATCGATGCCGCCATTCTGGACGTGGATATCAAACGCTAAAGCCAGTCCACGTTCGGTTCTCAGGCGAAAGACCGCGGCTGTGCGCACCGCTGAAAGAAAGTAGGAGGATCGAGCAACGTCTAGCTGCAGCGCTTGAACAACCGGTTGATTGCCCAAACGCTCGAATCCGGATCGCCATGGCTCTCGTACAGTGGCGCCATCCGTGATGACATTCGCCCACTGCTCCTGCCCGGCCGGACTCGCCCGCAGGATGTGCCTCAAGATCGCGGATCCGGCACCGAACGCGGACCCGAGCAGGTTCGGATCCAGCATTTCCAGGCCAAGGAGGATTCTCCCAATCTCGCCGCTCCTGAGCGTGAATCCCATGATGCCCCACGTCAGCCATGCGCCATCCCAATTCCCTCTCACCACTCCGAAGCCGTGGTTCTCGAATGCCGCCCCGCCGTAGATTCCATCGATAACGCCGGCATAATAGCCGCCTGCCGTAAGGCGCTCTTGTATGGATCGAACGATCCCGCCGCGGCAGCCCCGGCTAAACAAGAGGCGTGGCGGCGAGATCGGTTCGGTTGCAAGGCCTGGCTCAATCATATCGGAGCTTCAATCTTGATCAGAGAAGGGTCCAAAGCCTGTCCGGTGTGGTCCTGATAAGCCTGAATGCCCTTCCGTATGATCTTCAACAGAATGTCGGCCGCAGCGGCCTGCTGTCGGACGTTTGGAGCGACCGCGGCATCGGCGAGATCCCGCCCCAGGCTGAGAATTTCAGCAATAAGATTCAGATTCATTGGGCCTCCTTGAATGCGTGGATCGCATTGCTGAGATCCGACAGGTTTTGGCTAAGCCGGCCGACATAGATATCGGCCGGCGTATGGGTGGCCACAGCGCCGCGGTAGGTCAGCCACGAATCGCGCGCCACGTTGTAAGACTGGATCAGCGTGTTCAACGCGTCTTTCGCGCCGCCCGGAAGCGGAGCCGTTTCGGTGTGCGTCCGGGCTTCGTCGATCATGGCTTGCGCGACGAGCAGTGCGTCGTAGCCCGCCGAATCGGTTTTGTTCAGAGATCCGGGATGGATCGTGTAATGCGCCGCACAGGCCGGGGCCGCCATTAAAAGCGGAATGACCCAGACGAGGGCGAGCGCTTTCAGTCCAGGGATCCTGCTTCCGAAGGCAGTGGTGACGTTGCCCGCGAGTGTATGTAAGAACCGGTAGATCCACAGATAGCCCGCACCATTGTTACTGGCAGGTTCGGGCATCGAACCGATCGCGGCGGAGAAAATCCAGTAACCGGCCACGGCGGTCCAGAATTGGTGATGCGTGAGCAATTCGAACATAAGTTGCTCCTTTCAGTTTGATGGTTGTTGTTCGGTTTACCGTCCATAGGCGCCTTTGCAAAGGTAGGCGTAAGCTGCGGCTAATGCGGCCCATCCACCCTTTAGCCAGGACACCCATTGCTCGAGTTTGGAAACCCGGTCGGACAACTTGCGGATCTCGGTGAGTTCGCCTTCAATCCGTCCGACGGACGTGAGAATTCGGAGAATGGCATCGTTGATGTTGATGTCCATTGTCTTTTCCTTTCCCCAGGGCGCTGGTAAAAACCAGCGCTCTGCGTCGCGCCAGGTTAGATGCACATACGGCTTACTGAGTCGCTCCAGCCGGTGAAGCCCAACTTGCTGTAAGCCCGGACCTGGAACGTATAGGTCGCGCCCGGCGTCAGGCCATTGATCGGAGCGGCCGCCTTTGCACTGGGAAGCGTGATTGTGGTCGAAGCGGCGGGCGTCCCATCTGCGACCACCGGCGTGTACTTGAGTTCGTAGTGACGCGCCTTGGGCAGAGGTTTGATGGAGACCAGCAGTTGACCCGTAGTACCCTGGTCGACACCGAGAATGTTGGCCGGGGGCAATGGCTGCGGCGGGGTCCTGGGAGAAACCGGCTCGAATCCGCTGGACAGGAATGTCGGCATATCGTCGTTGGAGTTGGCTTCGACGTAATGTCCGATCTGGCGCAACAGGCGGATCAAGACGATGTGTTGTTTGTCGCGCTCGGCCCTCGCTTTCTTGCTGTCGAGGCCGTCGGCAGACGCGACAAGGTAGGAGTCGATGGCGGCCTTGAGGGTCGCCGGATCGACGGGTGGATTGGGATAAGCGGGATTGTTCGTGATCCCCGTTTTGACGGCGTTCGCCCGCGCCACAAGCGCATCGGGCGACAGCGTAGTTAGATTGAGAAACGGTCTGATTTGGTTCAACTTCACTTTCGGCATAACATGCTCCTTTCTTTAACGTCAGGCCTATCTTCCGGCCTACTGGCGGTACACTGCGGCTTCCGCCGCCTCCTTCCATGGGCCATCGTCCTGTAGTGCGGGATTGAAGCCCCGCGTTGGGTTAAGGTTTCCGGCCGCGTGAATAACAAGTCGGAAGAAGGGCGGCCGGGAGGCTTCTCCCGAAACTGGATAGTCTTCGGCGCCGTGCGTTTTAGGTTTTTTGAGTCTGAGTAGGAATCGGATGGGCCGCGGATGACACGGATTAATTGAGGTCTGAAATCCGCGTCATCCGCGTCTAAATGGTTTCAAGGAACCGTAACTGCCCAACGTTAGCGGACTTTTTCAGTGCATCCGTCTTCAACGCAGTCTTCGCCTTCGCGAGTCTTCATGGGCCGATCCCACAACTCGGCACGCCGCCGGGCGACTTCGCGTTTGCCGGTTACCGTTATCTCGTAGAGCGGCGACGCTTCACTGGCGCCTTCGCCGAACCGGCGGCACATCACGAACCCTTGGTTTTCCAAATTGTTAAGGGCCAGGCAAACGTCCACGAACTGGAGATTCTTCGCCCAGTGCCGGACCATTTCCACAATGGTCCGGATATCGACCTCGCCGCGGCGGCGGAGCACATAGACCGCCGCCAAAACGTGAGAGTCGCGTTCCTTTACAGGCCTAGCGCTCGAGGCGTCAGAGTATAAAGAGCGGAGCGTGTCGTGCTTCTCCAACTCGACCTGGAGCCGTTTCAGAACCCGGTTCCCGGCGGCTTCCATCTCGTGTTCCGGAGCTGTCGGCCAATATTGCCCTACGATCTGCTTCATGCTTTTCTTGTTTTTTCTCACGCTGCTTCTCCTGAATCCGTACCAATCTCTTCAACTCGGCTCGCGCGCGGAATAATTCCGCGAACACGGTTCCTGCAGGCCGGCCCAGTATCTTCGCGATCTCGCGGCAAGTGTAATCTTCCTTGTAGCGGAGATTGAGAATCCCGACCTGTTGGGGTTTCATCTTCGCCATCGCCGCGCGTATAAGCTGGATCTGGTCATCACGGTCCGGGTCCGACTCGGGCGCCGGTATTTCGAGGGCGTCCACATCGTCATGGGCCAGCTTCCGCCGCTCGCGCGATCGAACCACCTTCAAAGCCTCATTGATCGCCGCCCGATACAAGTATCCCTGCGGATTCTTGTCGAAATCGGTTGGAGGCTGCCCCGGGATCAGTCGCACTGAAGGCCGCCACTGGATCAATCTGGCAAAAATGGTCTGGAGAACATCCTCCGCGTCCTGCGGGCTCCCCGTCACGCTGTACGCCGCCTGGTAAATGACTCGATAGTTTTCCCGGAACAGCGCCTCAAGCTCCTGCTGGAACATGCCACTTTTTTCTGGCACTGCTGCTGTCATATGCGTCGCCCTCACTTATATAAACCCCGCGAACGTCCAAAGTATTGCAACTTTTTTTTAGCCGAGCCGGTTCACGCCCGAACAGAAGAGGTGATTGTGGGGTTTCGTTCACGACGCGAACCGGAGCGGGACAAGAAGACCTTGGAATCTCTTCCACGATCTTATCCGAACCGGTTAAGACCATAACCACTCCTCCACGGCCGGACCCAAATCGGACAAGACCTTGGAATTTTTTCGATAGTCTTATCCGAGCCGGTTAGGACCGTAGCAACTGCTCCAGGGTTGGATCCAAATGGGACGAGGTCTCGGCATTTCTGTCCAGGGTCTTATCCAAACTGGTTAAGATCATAGCAACTCCTCAACGGTCGGACCCAAATTGGACAAGGCCTTGGAATTTGTTTCCAGGGTCTTATCCGAGCCGGTTAAGACCCTAGCAACTCCTCCAGGGGCGGACCCAAATTGGACGAGGCCTTGGAATTTGTTCCACGGTCTTATCCGAGCCGGTTAAGACCCTAGCAACTCGTCCATGGTCTCCACCAGATCGGATCACATCATAGCCCCCAAGCGGCGGCGGACTGAACGTTTTCCAAGACGAACTTAGACGCGTTGACAAAGTTGACGTAGTGGCCGAGAATCTGATCATCAATCTCGCTGCGTTTCTGTCCACAGGTTTTTCTTGCGTTTTCTGCAGAGTGCGGAGGTGTACGATGAGCACTGACGTTTTGTTCAACCGGTTTTTCAGGGCCGCCGGGCTGGCTCTGCTGGCCACTGCAACCATTGCAACGGCTCTCGCGATGACCGCCACTGCCGCGACCGCGCAGCAGGCGGCGCCGACCCAGGCGCAGGTCACGTTCACGAAAGACGTGGCACCAATTCTCTATCGATCCTGCGTCCGATGTCATCGCCCCGATGAGATCGCGCCGATGTCCCTGCTCACTTATAACGATGCGCGGCCGTGGGCTCGGGCGATCAAAGAACGCGTTCTTAAACGCGAGATGCCGCCATGGTTTCTCGACAAGACGATCGGCATCCAGAAGTATCAGAACGATCCTTCATTGACGGACGAGGAGATCGCGACGATCGCCAAGTGGGTGGACGGAGGCGCGCTGCAGGGTAACCCGGCCGACATGCCGCCGATGCCGGCGCTCGAAGACCTCAGCACATGGCGGATCGGGAAGCCGGATCTGGTTATCCAGTACCCAACATTCAGGGTGCCGGCACACGGAGCCGACCTGTACGGCACG
>QHXC01000313.1 GCA_003222815.1 Acidobacteriota bacterium
AATCCGAACGTCCCATCGAGATCGATACAACCGCCGTTCGCCGCAAAGAGCGGGGCATTGACGTTGGGCTGGCCTGACGGTGGAACGATCGCGAGTGTCGGGCGTAATTCGCGGTACCGCTTTTCGCCGAAGGGCACGACGATGTTGAGTCCATCCGCGGCGCCCCGCATGAAAATCGCCACAAGTGTCTTGCGCTTCTTGCTTTCGGCCGCCGCGGCACGAGCAAGCCAGCCGGGCGCCACGCCCATTCCGGCCAACACTATTGCAGAACCGCGCAGAAAAACGCGTCGCGTCAACATAGTCGTGTTACCTCCTTTGGAAGTCCGGTGAGCCCAGTACGAGCGATGCGGTGAAAGGACCGCTGGCATTCCTGTTCTGAGTACCCTGAGCGATCGATGCCGTGGTTTGCGCTGAAACATTGTGCCCCAGCAACTGGCGTCCGATCGCCGCTGCATCTTTGCCGGTCAGGACCGATGGGTCGGGCTTCACACCCGGGATCAAGCCGGAAGCAAGCGCCCTTGCGAAGTTCAGCCGTCCCAACACCCCCGCCGTGCTGAGCCATGTTTCGCCGGTGTTCGAATAGCCGGTCGGTTCGAGCTTGCCGTATAACGGCTCTCCTAAGTCCGCCACCTTCTGCAGCAGCGCAAACGTATCATTGGTATCGGCGTTAAGCGCGCGTACCGCGCCGGCCACCATCTCCAGAGGCGATTTGATCTTCGATTTCCACGCGCCTTCGGAGAAAAATTCGGTTGAAGTGAACATGGTTTTCATCACGGCGCGAAGATCGCCGTCGGTCTTCATGAATGTTCGGGCCATACGGTCAACCAGCGCCTGCGGCGGGTCGTCGGCCACAAATCGCTGAGCCAGTTCTTTGGAGATGAACTTTGCAGTGGAGGGATGGTGCGCCAGGATGTCGATAACCTGAAGTCCATCCTGCTCGCCGCCCCCGGCGGAAATTTTGTGTCCAAGGACGGTCTTTTCGCGGAAGTCGTGCATGAACGACGCGAATACAAATTCCGGATTCTCGGGATTGGTGACCGTCCATCCCGTGAAGCATCGAGCGACGGCGATGACGTCTGCCTGAGTGTAGCCTCCATTCACTCCAAGCGTGTGGAGTTCCATCACTTCGCGGCCGTAATTTTCATTGAGGCCGTGCGCGAGACGGTCGAACGGCCCCGGAAGGATGGCATTCGCCTGGCCGTTAACATTGCCGCGGCGAGGCGCAAATGGACCGACTTGAAGTCCTTCCGGCGTCATCGACTCCCAGTTGTCGAGATAGTAGAGCATTGCCGGATGGCGTGCGGTGGCCAGCAGAAGATCCTTGAAATGCCCGAACACGTGCGGGCGGATCGCATCGCGTTCGTAGCTTCCGATCAGAAGATGAACGAAATTCGGAGCGAACCTGACGTTCTTGTTCAGATCCACGTTGAAGTGGTTGTACCAGAAGTCGACCAGGACCTCTTCGAGCTGCCGCTTGGAATAGATGGCGCGGAAAAGTTTGGCCTGCTTCAGATCATCGCTGGCAACCTGACGTGGAGTGCGCGTGAACCTAGCTGCGCGCCGCAGTTCCGGAAAATCCGCGAGGCTTTGCAGCGGAAGGAGAGACCCCACGGCCACTCGCTTGTCCGGATCGAGGTACGCGAAAAGCGCAGTGAGCTGATCCTTGTTGCCCGATCGCGCCGCATTGATCTGATCTTGGTTCAACAAGTCCGTCAATTGCGGATTCCGTTTGCGGGCTTCCATCTGGATCTGTTGCTGGCGCATCTTTTGCAGTTCGGCGGCCTCGTCCTTGAACTCCGGCGTATAGGCGAGCACATTCGGGGGCAAACCGGCCAATACTTCCTTGCGCTTGCCGGGCGGCAGCGACTTCAGCACTTCAGTCCGCTCTTCGGCTGTGCCGTTCATGACCTTGCGGACCTGATCTAGCGAAAGGATCGAATTCAGATTCAACGGACCGAAGGGGGTCGTCATTGCGATCGGTTCTTGCGGCCGCGGAGTGTACTCCCTCACGACATCGGCCATGCTCATGTTCAGCGTTGCCAGCGGCTTCAGCTTCCCTTCAAGAACAGGATTTTCCTGAATCCGATCGGGATGCAATTGAAGCTCGATCCATTTCGCCAGCCCGATCCGGCGCACTTCTTCCACGTCTCCGGGATGAGGACCGAACGTCAACCGGTTTAATGCGTGAATCGCAATCGTCGCCGGTACCAAACGTTTCATGGACGCTGTACCTCCGCTCAATTGCTATTCGGAACAATATACACCAGGTCCTGGAGATGCTGGAATCGCGCAGAAGGCTCGATCGCACACGGCGCTCTTGTTTTGCCATCCACCCAATTTTGGCTGTTGCGCAGAATGGGATTAGTAGCGATAAGTCGCCAAGGGTTTACGCATCGTGGGGCAACAGATGGCTCTACCCTTCGGCGTTAGGCGGGATCTATTGGGCGAAACCTCGGATCCACGGTATCCTGCGAAGCTTAGGGCTCGCGCAAAAATAACTTGGCAGAATGCCCGATCGGGATCTGACCAATGTTCAATTCCCAATGCTCAATTCTTATCCGAACAGAGCGAACGACTTGCAATCTGACATCCACTTCGGCTGAGAATTGCGCATTGGGAATTGAACATTGGTCAGATCCTCGGTCTGATGTCGAGCAGTGGATACTGCCAAGTTATTTTTGCGCGAGCCCTTAGGATGATTGAGCTAAGTAGCCGTCGGGACCCTTACGGTGGCAGCTCAGACTGAGGACCTATACTCGATCATGGCAGAACACGCAAAGAGGTCACCCGCAGTTATCGAAGTCAGTCCCGCTTCATCGGACCAGGAATCGATCCTGGCTAATCTTCTTGAGTTATACGCGCACGATTTCAGCGAGTTCCACGACTTAGAGCTAGGGGCGGACGGAAGATTCGGGTACAAACATCTTCCACTGTATTGGCGTGAGCCGAACCGACACCCGTTTCTTGTCAGGATGGACGGCAAATTGGCAGGGTTGGTGTTGGTGAAGAGAGGGTCGGAAATTTCCGGCAACGAGACCGTCTGGGACATGGCAGAGTTCTTCGTTGTTCGTGGGTACCGGAGGCGCGGTATAGGAACGAAAACGGCACATGAAGTGTGGCGGCGATTTCCGGGCTTGTGGGAAGTTCGCGTGATGGAGTCGAATGATTCGGCGCATCAGTTCTGGGCGCGTGCCATCTCCGCATTCGCCGGTGAGACGATCCACTCAGTTTGCGTTGAAAAGCGCGGCGAGCCATGGCGGGTATTCTCGTTTGAATCCAAGGGTATGCCCTAAAACTCAAGAAAGAGAATGAAGGGCCTCCATCGCGTTCGGGCGCATCATGTGCAACTGGGATGTAAGCGGACTCCACCGAGTGAATTTGAGATCTCTTCAGCTCAGTTCTGCATACCTAAAAAGAAAAACTCCGACGTTAAATCCCCCGCGCCCGGCCTACTACCGGCGGTTGACCCCTTATCGGACACTTCCAAGATTGCTTCCTCGGTTCCACGATTGCGGCGATACTAACCAGCTCGCTTATTTCGCATAAGCTTCCGCCTAGTTTTTCTTCAGGTTTGAAATTAAGCTCTATTAGTTATGGCGCAATCTTCCGTGAAGCTTGGATCGGTTGGAATCTGGACGCGGCAGTTTGAAGATCATCCTGCTGCGAAGGCGCAGGAAGCCGCTAGCGAATTGGAGGAACTCGGGTACGGCGCAATTTGGTTCGGCGAGGCCGCGGGCCGCGAAGCGCTTACGCATGCCGGATTGTTGCTTGCGGCAACTCGCCGGATCGTTGTCGCGACGGGAATTGCAAATATTTACGCTCGCGATCCCGTGGCCATGGCTTCGGGGCAGAAGACGCTGGCCGAGGCTTATCCGGACCGGTTTGTTCTCGGGCTTGGCGTGAGCCATGCTCCCTTGGTCGAGCAATTGCGCGGGCACCAATACGAGAAACCGGTGCCACGCATGCGCGCCTATCTCGACGCGATGGATCAGGCCGCTTATCGTTCCGTGCCGCCGCCATCCAAACCGGTACGGGTGCTGGCGGCGCTAAGACCGAAGATGCTAGAACTTGCTGCCCAACGAGCCGATGGAGCTCATCCTTATAATGTCAATCTCGAGCACACGGCGCGGGCTCGCAAGATTCTTGGTGCAGGTCGATACCTGTGTCCGGAGCAAGCAGTTGTGCTCGAAACGGATCCGGCGAAAGCACGAAGGATCGGGCGCGAGTTCCTGGAGCTCTATCTCAAGCTGCCAAACTACACCAACAACCTCCTATGGCTCGGATTCGACGAAAACGATTTCCGGAATGGCGGCAGTGACCGGTTGATCGACGCGATCATCGCTTGGGGTGATCTCACTGCAATCCGAAATCGTATTCGCGAGCATCACTCCGCCGGCGCCGACCACGTTTGCGTCCAAGTGCTCACCGCCGACCCCCGCGCGCTGCCTCTTCGCGAATGGCGTGAGCTGGCTTCCGCCGTGCTTTAGAACAAACTTACGGTTCGAGCCCAACTCCTCGCACCATCTCGGAGAATGCCCGATGGGAGGCTGCAGAAGGTGCGCGTCAATGGTCAAAGCGGCGTATCTCCGCGCTTGCGCGATTGAGCTGGATTTGTACATTGAGCGCGTCCAAAAACTACTGGTGGAAATAATCGCCAAAACAAAGGTCCAGTCCTCGGACTGCTGGAGCGTGGAGCTGAAGCGGACCTCAGATTCAACTCCTCTCTATTGAATCGAAGTTCTTTTGGAAAAATTCGAATCGATAGAGTCTGCAGAATATTTCAACGCGCTTGTCAACCTGTACCTCGAACAACTCGAAGATACCGGTTTCGAGCACCCGTGTATTCGCAGTCGCAAGGTCGAAGAGAAAGCGACACCCATCGCAAATACTGTAGCGCGTGTCACACGCCGGCCGCCCATAGCGCGTCCTGGTCCAAAGAATTCCCGCGCCGCCGCAATCCTCGATACAATGAGCGATATGTTACCGGATGCCTTGATCAATGTTTTTCTCATCCGCCGCGTGCTGGTGGTGGTTGCTATTGTGATTGGCGCGTCCGCAGTTTCCGCCCAGACGCCGCCGCTTACGCCCGATATCCCGCCGAAATACGAGGCGCCGACTGCTTCGTATGACTATGTGAAGCGCGAGGTCATGATTCCGATGCGCGATGGGGTGAAACTCCACACCGTTATCGTCATCCCGAAAGGTGCGAAAAGTGTGCCCATCCTCCTGACTCGCACGCCCTATAACGCCTCTAGTCGCGCACAGCGTAATGCGTCGCCCCACATGCTGGCGACGCTCCCAATGGGCGACGAAGTGTTTGTGGCCGATGGGTACATCCGAGTGTTTCAGGACGTTCGCGGCAAGTATGGCTCGGAAGGCGATTACGTCATGACGCGACCTCTCAAAGGGCCGCTCAACTCGAGCAGCGTGGATCATTCGACCGACGCCTACGACACGATCGACTGGCTCGTGAAAAACGTGTCTGAATCCAATGGCAAGGTTGGAATGCTCGGCAGTTCATACGAGGGCTTTACCGTGGTGATGGCTCTGGTCAATCCACATCCCGCCCTCAAAGTCGCCGCGCCGATGAGCCCGATGGTCGACGGCTGGATGGGCGACGACTGGTTCCACTTCGGCGCGTTTCGACAGGTGAATTTCGATTACTTCAGCGGTCAGACCTCAGTGAAGGGGCAGGGCAGCGACATCGTCCGCCAGGGTTACGACGACTATGAAAACTTCCGCCGCGCAGGTTCTGCGGGGGACTACGCAAAGGCAGCAGGCCTGGATCAACTGCCGTGGTGGCGAAAGATCAGCGAACATCCGGCCTACGACGAATTCTGGCGGGCGCAGGCCCTCGACAAAACGATGGCGGCGCAGCCACTGACGGTGCCGACGATGTGGATTCAGGGTTTATGGGACCAGGAGGATATGTGGGGCGCGATCCACTGCTATCTGGCGACTGAGCCGAAGGACGCTCGTAACGACAAAAACTTCTTGGTCATGGGACCGTGGCGACACAGTCAGGTGAACTACGACGCCGCGTCTCTCGGGCCGTTGAAGTGGGAAGGCGACACAGCACTGCAATTTCGCCGCGACGTACTCAAGCCGTTCTTCGACCAGTACCTGAAGGACGGCGCGCCCAAGGCCGACACGCCGCCCGTGTTCATGTACAACACCGGAGAGAACCACTGGGATCGACTCAAGTCGTGGCCGCTCGCGTGCGAAAGCGGATGCGCGGCCAAGTCGAAGCCGCTCTATTTCAGTTCCACTTTTGGCCTGTCGTTTAATTCTCCGCCGGCATCTGGCGGTTCGCAGGCATCACCTGCGTATGACGAGTACGTCTCCGATCCAGCCAGGCCGGTACCCTACATTCCACGTCCCGTTCGCTTTGCGGACGGGGAGGCATGGAGGCGCTGGTTGGTCACGGACCAGCGCGCTGCCGCCGATCGCACGGACCTGCTGGCATACGTCACTCCTCCTCTAACCGAACCTCTGCGCATCAGCGGAGCTCCGGTTGTGAACCTCGTCGCCTCCACGAGCGGCACCGACTCCGACTGGGTGGTCAAGCTGATCGACGTCTATCCAGACGACGTCCCGAGCCAGCCGGAGCTGGGGGGTTATCAACTCGGCATCGCGATGGATATCTTCCGCGGGCGGTATCGAGAAAGCTTCGAAACACCGAAAGCGATCGCGCCGAACCAGCCTCTGCCCTACAAGTTCGTCCTGCCGACGGCGAACCACGTGTTCCTTCCTGGCCACAGGATAATGGTGCAGATCCAATCGAGCTGGTTTCCACTTTATGATCGCAACCCGCAGACCTTCGTTCCGAACATCTTCTTCGCCAAACCGGGGGACTACGTGAAAGCGACGCAGCGGATCTATCGCGGGCCCGGCGCTGCTAGCTTCATCGATCTTCCGATCGTCTCTGCTCGGTGATAAGGTCAGAGCTGGTGAGCCAAGTATGTAGATGCCCTTGGCAAAGGAGGGGTGGCCGCGCCATCAAGAAAAATGGCCCGAAGGCACCTTGTTTGGCGCGGACGGGGTGGTTCGTCCAAGCTACCGCTAGAATCTATTCGAAGGTTGAACGAACCACCCCGAAGGTGTGAATTAATTGTGATAAGGCGTTATTCCCCTCCTTGCACCACCGCAAGGAGGGGTGGCTGCGTCATCAAAGAAAATTTGGCGAAGCCACCGAAGCAGACGCAGCCGGGGTGGTTTTCCTTTTTGGATTCATCGGAAAACCACCCCGGCCTCGCGATAAGCGGATGCTTCGCGATATTTTCTGAATCGCTCGGCCACCCCTCCTTGCAGTGATGCCTTGCTATGTCCCACATCTTTTGCTGGACACGGGGGCATTGAAGACAACTGGAGGGAAAGCCGAAGTCCCCTCCGTGCACAAGGAGGGGTGGCTGCGCCCATTAAGAAAATGCCGCGGAGCCTCCTTAGCGGGCGCAGACGGGGTGGTTGGTTCAAGCCACCGATTATCGGAAGTTGAACGAACCACCCCGGCCGCGCCTTCAAAGGAATGGGACCATTTACTTGATGGCGCGGCCACCCCT
>QHXC01000314.1 GCA_003222815.1 Acidobacteriota bacterium
TCGGAGTCGTACTCCTTTTCTTTACCTTTTCAACAACGCAGGAGTACTACTCGATGCCGGCCTACCCCGCATTCGCTCTTCTGCTCGGCTGCGCCATGACCACGCAAGATGCGTGGATACGACGCGGAATGAAGGCGTTAATGGCTGTTATCGCGTTGGCGCTTGCGGCCATCGCCGTGATTCTTTGGAACGTGTGGGCATTACCCACGCCCGGCGATATTTCATCCGCACTCACGCAACACCCGGAACTGTATACATTGTCGCTGGGGCATATTGGGGACTTGACTCTGCAATCGTTCTCCTACCTTCGCGTTCCGTTGATGCTCGCGGCAATCGCGACATTGGTTGGGACTGCCGGGATTTTCATCTATCGTAATGAAAAACGTCGTGCGTTCTTTGCAGCGGCTCTCATGATGCTCATCTTCTTTCACGCGGCGCGGCTGGCGATGATCACGTTTAACCCCTATCTTGGTTCCAAGGTTTTGGCTGATGCTTTGATGAAAGCGCCGCCAGGCAAGCTGATTGAGGCCGACGCTTATTACGCGTTTTCGTCAGTTTTCTTTTACACCGAGCGTCCGGCTCTTCTTTGGAACGGTAGGGTCGACAACTTGGAGTATGGCGCCTACGCGCCCGCCGCGCCGCATGTATTTATCGATAATGATGACTTTCAAAAACTCTGGCGTGGTCCCGAACGGTATTACCTGCTTGCTCGTAACGAGGATCTGCCGCGCATCGAAAAACTTGCCGGCCGAGCCTCCGTCCACGTCGTAATCAACAGTGGCGGGAAGTCTTTACTGAGCAACCAGTGATCCTTCGTATACTCCTCCTCTCTTCTGTTGCCGGACTCGTTTCCAGCACCATTTATTTGATGTTGGTTCTGGTCGCAGCGAAGCTTTTTCGCGCCAGCGCTCGGAACGAGACGGCCATACCGCCGCAGTGGCCGCCAGTGAGTGTCCTCAAACCTTTGCATGGAATGGAGCCACAGCTCGACGGGAACTTAAAGAGCTTCTTCCTGCAGGATTATCCAGACTTCGAGATCATCTTCGGCGCACGTCATGGCACAGATCCGGCGCTGAGGATCGTCGAGTCCCTTCAACAGAAATATCCCCACGTCAGAACACGCATTGTCCTATCGGGTGAACCTGTCTGGCCCAATGCCAAGGTGTTCGCTTTGGAAAAGATGCTGGCTCTTGCCGCTGCACCGTACGTAGTGATTACCGACAGTGATGTTTGTGTGAGCCGGGGCTGCCTGAAGGCGGTCGTTGCTCCATTACTCGATACGAAGGTTGGCGTAGTGACGTGCCTGTATCGAGGCGTCGCTGCAGGTGGGTTTTGGTCGGTACTTGAGGCGCTTGGCATGTCGATTGAGATGCCGTCCGGCGTTCTCGTGGCGAGAATGCTCGAAGACATGAAGTTTGCGCTAGGACCAACAATGGCTACGCGCAAAGACGTACTGGATGCAATCGGTGGGATCGGTGTGCTCGGTCATTATTGTGCGGATGATTACGTTCTCGGAAATCTGGCGCATACACAGGGGAAAGCGGTGGTACTCTCAGAACACATCATCGACCATGTCGCCATGAATACATCGCTCGGTGCGTCCGTCGCACACCAGGTCCGCTGGATGCGCAGCGCGCGGTTCTCTCGCCGTGCCGGCCACGCCGGAACGGGGCTAACCTATGCAATGCCATTCGGCCTGCTTGGCCTGGGCGCCGGTTTGGCTGCTCACAACCTGCAACTTGCAGTGGTGTTATTGGGATGGGCTTACGTCAATCGCGTGATCCAGGCGATTGCGACCGGCTGGGGCGTTATGGGCGATATCCAATCGCTCCGGCTCTGCTGGCTGTATCCCGTCCGGGATCTCATGGGCTTCTTTGTGTGGTGTGCCAGTTTTACCGGAAGTGAGATTGTTTGGCGAAATGAGCGTTATCGATTGCTCCGGGATGGAAAGATGCTCATCCAGCGTGATGCGCGCGAACAGCTGTGATGCGACCCTTAATCTCGCGGACCGAATAGATCGCCTTCTTTTGCGACTCGTAGTACGTCCTGGAAAGCATCTCGCCAACGAGACCAAGAGAGATCAACTGAATCCCGCATACAACGAGCAGAACCGCAGCGAAGAGCATTGGCCCATGTTCCTTCATGACTTCAACGTGTTGAATGAGCTTTCTATAGGTCAGAAACAAACCCGCCGCGCCGCCCGCGGCAGTGCTCAATAGGCCCCAGCTTCCGAAAAGGTGCAGTGGCTTCGCGGAATAGTCCAGAAGAAATTTGATACAGATCAGATCCAGCAATACCGTGATAGTTCGGGAAAGCCCATAATTCGATTTTCCATTTTGGCGCGCGAAATTCTTGATCGGAATCTCCGCGATGCTCGCACCGGACCAGCTTGCCAATGCGGGAATAAAACGATGCAATTCGCCGTAGAGTTGCAGGTCCTTGACCACTTCACGGCGGTAGGCCTTAAAGGTAGTCCCAAAGTCGTGGAGATCGACACGGCAGAGTCTGGCGAGCAGCCAATTTGCAGTTCGGCTCGGCAATTGACGCGTGAGCCACGCATCCCGCCGCTCGTGACGCCATCCACTGACGACGTCGTAGCCCTCATTTAATTTCTCGACGAACGCCGGAATTTCCGCGGGATCGTGTTGAAGGTCGCCATCCATGGAGATGATGACTTCGCCTCGAGCGAAATCAAATCCGGCTTTCAGCGCAGCTGTTTGCCCGAAATTCTTGCGTAATCGAATCACAATGACGCGAGGGTCTTCCTCACAGATCTCAGAAAGCACTTTCAACGTCTGATCCCGGCTGCCGTCGTCCACAAACACGATCTCATAGCTGTCGCTGACCTCGCGCATGGCTTGGATGACGCGCGAATACAGCGGCAGCACGTTGTCTTGTTCGTTAAAGAGGGGAATAACGACGGAATACCGGACCTGTGTCACAGCTTCCATAATCCTCCACTAGATGTCTGTAGCTGATGAGTTCGACACCAGACTCGTCGATTAGATCGCGGACTTTGCGCGTCGTTAGCAACTCCAGCTCGCGTTCGCGCTGTGACCGAAGGCGAGTCGGCGTTCTGTTCAGGCCATCGTCGACATATCCCGGATGACACATCAGTTCATTCACGCCGCTCTGCAGATCGTGAATAACACTTGTGAAAGCGTCAAAATCTAGAAAACCAGTTTGCGTGATCCCGTAAAAACGCTCAGGAACAACCAATGCCGGGCTTGCTCTCACCGGCCACCACAGCTTCCAGATGGCCGAAGCCGTCTTGCCGAAGAGATGCTGTTTCAAGAGGAGCCAGCGCGCTTGAGGGTTCCTGAGTAGCAGCGAACGCAGTCCAGGTGCCCTTTCGATAACCGATCGTAGAGCTTTTATTCCATAAGCGGGTGCAACCTGGCAGAGAAGCTGAAGCACACGCGGTATCACATGCACATGCTTGTGTCCATCGACGTGCGTTATTCCCAGCCCAACCCCGAGAGCCCTTTCCAGTTGAGCCTGGATCTCCCGTTCCAGATCAATCGCACGCACTCTTCGTCGAATTAATCCAACGGCGAGCGCGAGCGGATGATCGTAGAGGAAACCACGCGAGCCCGCGAGGCTAGGTATGGTTCCCGGATCGCTCACGGGGTGTCCTTGTGTGAGGTTCAAATGAAGGCCAATGTCCAACCCCGCGTGTTGCCGAGCGAGTGCCGCCGCCGATTCGAAAGCCAACCCGTTTACCATTAAGCTCGCGCTTGTAACGACGCCCTGACGATGAGCGAGCACAATGGCCTCATTGACTCCTTGAGTGAGTCCGAAATCATCGGCGGTGACTATCAGCTTTTTGTTCCTAAGCCGGACGTAACTTCCCATTTGCAAGTTCGAACTTCTTTCCACGCCAAACAACCTGATGTCCCATGTAGCACGCCACCCAGATCAGCAACGCGACGCAGTCTCGACCAGGCAAGAGCCACAGATCGCGCCACACCTGCCGATCACGCAAAACGACAATCCGAAAAACAAAGGCTACGGCAAGTCTGAAAATCACTGCGGTCGACAGCAAAATCCACGCCCATGTTGCTCCGCGTGATGCCAATGTTGCGAGGACGCTCCAGGGGATAGCGAAGGTAAAGACTAATCCTGCATATCCGCCTGGGCGTGAGCTGCGTATGGTTCGCGCCCATCGCATTTGGTGCTGAAAGAATGCAGACAGCGAATAGTCGGCAAGATAATGTTCTACGACGCAATCTGCAAGTTCGACCCGAAGCCCGGCCTTGGTGACGCGATTGCCCAACTCATAGTCATCGGCCAAATAATCTGCGAGCGCCTCCAGTCCACCAATGGCGTTCAGCGTGCGCCGGCGGAACGCCAGAGTCGAGCCCAGCGCGAAGTGCATGCCACTCTCGATCTGATTCGCGCATAGCACACCTGGTGCGAAGTCCGAACTGATTCCCAAAGATTCCATTCTTGAGCCGATGGTGTCCGCAGCAATTCCCCGATACAGACATGTCACCATGCCGACCGAGGCATTCTCGAGCGGACCGGCAACCCGCCGCAGGTAGTCTGCCGGCACACAGATGTCGCTGTCGTTGATGAGCAGGTATTCGTATCGGGCTAGCGGAAGCATCTGGAGCAGATTGCTGACTTTAAAATTCATGCCCGAAACTTTTGGACACACAGCGAGTCTGATCGAAACGTTGGGAAACTCGCCCATGAGGCGTTCGACTGCAGGCAAGATAGGATCGTGGGGATTCCCTACTCCGAAAATAATCTCGAAGTCTGAATAATGCTGGACGCAGTGACTGCGTAGACTCTCGTAAGCATGCGGATCTACGCCACAGAGCGGCTTCAGAACCGAGACAGGCGGAGCAAAGTTGCGGCCAACATCCGCTCGCTTTCTGGAGCGAAAGTTGATCGCGGTCAACACGCAGAAGCAGCAGTAAAGGATGCCGCAGACGGACCCTATTATGGATATGACCTGCAAGAGGGCCCACATCGATCAGCCTATGGATAGAAGTGCGACGCCAACCGTGACCAATAGCACACCCGCCCAGCGCACAGGCGCGACTTGTTCATGCAGTAGAAACTTCGCGCCGAACACACCTGCAACATAGCTCAGTGCCGTTGCGGGCACGACGACGCTCACGTCAGCCCATGAGAGCAGAGCCAGCAAGGAAAAAAAGCCAACCGCCATCAGGCCGATCCCAATCCACATCCAACCGATTCGAAAAGCTCGGCCCAGGGCGCGCACAACGCTGGCTGGCCTGAAGATGTCAACTGCGCCGATTTTCTTCATGGCGTGCGTAACGGCGACGTCGCCGGCGGCTCCTGCCAGGACAACGATTGCAATAAATAGAACGAATCGCACGAATCATTCTCCGATTGTGCGCGATTCCGTTCCGCCCACCAACGCTACTCCGGCAGC
>QHXC01000315.1 GCA_003222815.1 Acidobacteriota bacterium
GTTCCGGCATTCTGACCGAATCTACACCACCCACCAGTAGAGATCCTGGCGGACGCCGCGGCCCCAGTATCGGCTTTCCAATCCCGGGTATTCCCGGCATCCCCGGAATTCCCGGAGGCCCGGGTGGCCGCAGGTGGCCGCTACAATCACAGCGCCGCCCGGGCGGCAGGCCTTCGTCCAATCCTGATACGGTGGACATGAACGTCCTCAATACCTTTGCTGACGCCAGCGGCGGCAAGGCCTGGCTCCTATCCGGCAATTGGACCGAGAATCGCGGAAGCGAAATCCAGCGGGTTCTCGACGAGATCGCAGCCGAGTTGCGCAACCAGTACAGCATCGGCTACTACCCTTCGCATCCGCTCAAAGACGGTAAATGGCATCGCATCGAGATCCGCGCGAAGAATACCCGGTACCACGTCCGCGCTCGAAAGGAATACTTCGGGGGGTAGAACCGCATTTTCGCCGTGCGAATTTCGGTCGGGAATTTCGCTGCAATTCGTGGCTAATCGATGGCTCAGGTATATTGGTTACTATGCACACACCCAAACCGATCCGAATTGCCAACATCATCATTGTGGCGGTGGCTCTCAGTGCTTCCGCCGTGGCTGCGCCGATCACCTTGCGGTTGGATGCGACGGAGGCGGCGCGGAAAATCTACCGCGCTGAGTTGACGATTCCGGCCAATCCCGGACCATTTACGCTTTTTTATCCGAAATGGATCCCGGGAGAGCATGCGCCTACCGGTCCAATCACGGATCTGGCAGGTCTCAAGATATTCGCTGGGGGCAAGACTCTGGACTGGAAGCGTGACTCTGTCGAGATGTTCGCGTTTCATCTTACCGTGCCTGCAGGTGTTTCCATCCTCGACGTGAAATTAAATTTTCTCTCCACGCCGGACGCCAGCGGCTTCAGCTCAGCCGCCTCGGCCACGTCCGAGTTGGCCATCATCAGTTGGAACCAGATGGTCCTCTATCCGCAAGGCAAGGCTAGCGACGGCCTTGAAGTGACAGCTCATTTGCGTCTGCCTCCGGAATGGAAATTTGGAACCGCATTGCCTGTGGCGAGGGCTGAGGGCAACGACATCGAATTCAAGACCGTTTCGCTCACCACGCTCGTCGATTCACCGATTCTTGCCGGCCGCCACTTCCGGCGAATGGAGCTCAGTCCAGGCGCAACTCCAGCGCATTATCTCGATGTTGCCGCCGATACCGACGAGGCGCTCAATGCTTCTCCGGAGCTAATTGCGAAATACCGGCGGCTCGTCAAGGAGGCTCAGGCGCTGTTCGGCGCGACGCATTACCGGGAGTATCACTTCCTGCTTGCGCTCAGCGATCAAATTGCTCATTTCGGCCTGGAGCATCACGAGTCCAGCGATGTCCAGACGCGCTTGCCCTTCCTCACCGATGCGGCGACCCAAATGGTCGGTGCCACCCTGCTTCCGCACGAATTTGTCCATTCGTGGAACGGTAAGTACCGCCGGCCGCAGGGTCTGGCGACACCGGATTATGAGCAGCCGATGAAGGGCGATCTGCTGTGGGTATACGAAGGACTGACCGAATATCTCGGTTGGATGCTGGCCGCCCGCAGCGGCCTCGTTACGCCCGGGCAGAGTCGTGAATTTCTGGCGCTGGACGCCGCGGCTCTCGATAACCGTGCAGGCCGGGAATGGCGTCCCCTGGCCGATACTGCGGTGGCCGCGCAACTATTGTATGCCGCGCGAACCGACTGGGAGTCGCTGCGCCGGGGTGTGGACTTCTATGACGAGGGTTTGTTGATCTGGCTCGAAGCCGACATCATCATTCGCCAGCAAAGCCAGGGTCGAAAGTCTCTTGATGACTTCTGTCGGGCTTTCCACGGCGGTCCCAGCGGCCCACCTCAAGTCAAGCCATATGCCTTCGAAAATCTCACGGAAGTTCTGAATACCATCGCGCCCTACGACTGGAACGGATTCTTCCAGGCGCGATTGAATGCGACCGGAACGGACCGCGCCCCTCTCGGCGGTGTTGAGGCAGGTGGCTATCGGTTGACGTATACGGACAAAGCCTCGAATGGACAGAAGGCACGTGAACAAATTTCGAAAAATGTGAGTGAGGCCTATTCCGTCGGCCTTCGGCTGAACGAAGATGGTTCGATCATGGATGTCCTTCCGGAAATGGCCGCGGCAAACGCTGGAATCGGTCCCGGTATGAAAATTGTTGCAGTGAATGGCCGCGAATACTCGACCGACGCCCTGCGTGCGGCGATCCGGAATACAAAGAGTGGCGGTCCTCTGGAGTTGCTGGTCCTGAACGGCAAGGCATTTTCAACTTTCCGTCTGAACTACCGGGATGGCGAGAAGTATCCCATCCTTCAACCCAACGGCCAGCCCGCGCTTCTAGACGAGATCCTGAAGCCCCGGGCGTAGTAGGGCCGCGGCTAAGTACAGCTTTTCGCAAATACGGTCACGTATGAGGAAACAAACGATCTGACCAATGCTCAATTCCCAATGTTCAATTCCCATCCGATGAGAATTGGAAATTGAGAATTGAGCATTGGTCAGAACTTGTCTTAAATCTTTTCTGGCATACGTTACCGTAATTCTGAAATGCAGTACTAAGTCAGTCCAATGCCTCGACCGGAAACCCACGCTCGCGCCAGGCTCCAAATCCCCCTTCCAGTGGCCGCACTCGACGAATTCCCATCCGCTGGAGTCGCTGCGCCACACGGGCGCTAGTGGCTTCGTTCGGTCAGGTGCAGTAGAGAACGACCTCTTCGGTGCGAGGGAGGTCGGCTTCCCTTTCGAGTAGTTCGGGTAAAGCATGGAACGCACCCGGAATTCGAAAGCGATCGGTATTGACGTCGAGTTGATTCCTCAGATCGATGACGACGACTTTCTGATTGGAATCCAGCCTCGACTTCAATTGTTCCGGCGTGATGCGATCGATCGCCAGTGCCTTCAGAAAACGCTGGCGTTGAACGTATTTGTACCCGACGTAAGCGGCAACGGCTATCGCTGCGATGAGCAGAAGCGAACTGCCAAGCTGCGACAAGTACGCGATCAGACGCCCGATTTCAGTACTGAATACGTAACCGAGCGTCGCATAGGCACCCGTCCAAAGCAGAAGACCGGACGTGTCAAAGACCAAAAACCGGCCGAGCTTCGTCTTGATCATTCCAGCAAGCGGTACGGCGGCGGCGTTCAGGCCTGGAACGAATTTCGCCAGCGGCAACGCCCATATGCCTCGGCTCATGAATGCATCTTCAGTGCGGCGAACGCAGTGGTCCGGTTCCAGCGATATGCGGCAGATGACCCGGAGCACCGATCGCCCGTAGTGCCTCCCGAGGTGATACCAGATCAGGTCGGCCGCCATTCCCCCGCTCAGCGCGACCAAAATGATCGCGCCCAATGAAAAATCACCCGACCGCGCCAAAGCACCCATGCCGACAAGAATCGGTACGGCCGGCAAGGGCAAACCCATTTGTTCTATGAACACGGATCCCAGCGTGAACCAGTATCCGTAACGGAGAAGAAAAGCCAACAGTTCGTTCATAATGTCGCCGTGAATTGCGCGAATGATTCGAACGGGCCGCACAATTTTCAGACGTTACCAGCGCCAATAGTAATGGCAGCGGCCCATTCGCGTCATTCGCGCAATTCGCGGCCAAAGACCTTGTCAAAAAAAACAAAATTCATACCCTTGTTACATATACTCCTCTCACTCGTATGAACCCGATCCTCATTTACGACGGTCGATGTGGCTTCTGCGTCATCTGGGTCGATTATTGGCGGCAGCTCACGGGCGAGCGCGTCGCCTATGCGCCGTCTCAGGAAGCCGGTTGGCGCTATCCCGAAATCTCTCCCGACGAATTCAAACGCTCGGTCTGGCTCATCGATGCGGATGGGAAACGCGCAAGCGGCGCGGAAGCCGTTTTCAGGTTGATGGCTCACCTGCCCGGAAAGTCGTGGCCATTGTGGCTCTACGAACACGTTCCGGCCGTCGCGCTCGTCAGCGAACTATGTTATCGGTTCATCGCCCAGCACCGTAGTTTCTTCTACCGGGTGACGCGATTGCTCCCACAGATCACGGGCCTTATCGGTGAGCGCGGGATTCTGCCGGAAAATCAATATCTAGACGCAGTCCGATCCGAATACGGCGGCCGCCCCTACTGGCTGTTTCCGACACTTGCATGGCTGAGCCCTGGCGATGCGTTATTACATGGGATGGCGTGGGCCGGCATTGCACTGGCGGGGATGCTCGTCGTTGGAATTCTTCCGATGGCCAGCGTGATCGGTTTGTACGTGCTCTATCTTTCCGTCGATACCATCGGCCAGGCGTTCTTTTCATTCCAGTGGGACGCGCTTCTGCTTGAGGCAGGATTTGCGGCCACTCTCGTTACGCCTTTCGGATTGTGGCCGGCGTTCCATAAGCCCACCTCCCGCATAGGGATCTGCGTTCT
Source organism: Acidobacteriota bacterium (assembly GCA_003222815.1). GTDB lineage: Bacteria > Acidobacteriota > Terriglobia > 20CM-2-55-15 > 20CM-2-55-15 > 20CM-2-55-15. The sequence continues at coordinate 4,438 of QHXC01000315.1, forward strand.
CCGCTTCCTCGTCTTCCGTTTGATGCTGGAGTCGGGGATGGTCAAGCTGCTCAGCGGTGATCCAACCTGGCGCGGTCTCACCGCGTTGAACTTTCATTATGAGACCCAGCCATTGCCGACCCCCATCGCATGGTATGCGCACCACTTGAGTGCGCCGTTTCAGAAGCTCTGTGTCATTGGAGTTTTTGCTGTCGAGCTTGCTGTGCCGTTTCTCTTTCTCATGCCGCGCCGGCTTCGAATTACGGGCGCGTGGATCACCATCGTCTTTCAATTGCTGATTGCATTGACCGGCAATTACACATTTTTCAACCTGCTGGCGATTGTGCTGTGCATTTCCTTGTTCGATGACCAATACCTGCAAGGGTTGCTGCGTATTCGGGGTTTCGAACGGAGTCGCGGGCCAGCACCCCGGCGTTGGCGATGGGTGACCATTCCTGTTGGCGTCGTTCTCATCGGCCTCGGATTGCTTCAGCTTTTGACAATGCTCGGAATACCGCGAACTATCCCTGAGCCCGTGAGCTCCATCAACTTCCAGGCCGAAACATTCCACATCATTAATCGCTATGGCCTATTCGCCGTGATGACCACGTCGCGTCCGGAGATCATCATCGAAGGCAGCGAGGATGGCCAGGAGTGGAAAGCCTACGAATTCAAATTCAAACCCGGGGATGTGAATCGATCCCTGCCTTGGGTCGCGCCCTACCAGCCTCGCCTGGATTGGCAGATGTGGTTCGCCGCGCTCTCGAGCTACCAGGACGCGCCCTGGTTTTCAAACTTGGCGGTGCGCCTCCTTGAAGGATCGCCGGATGTGCTTGGGCTTTTGCAAAAAAACCCATTCCCGGACAAACCACCGCGCTTCATACGCGCCGTGGTCTACGACTATCACTTTTCCGACTCCCCTACCCGCCGTTCCACCGGCGCGCTCTGGACCCGCCGATATCTCGGGTCGTACTTTCCCGCAGTCAACCTCCGGCAATGATTCATGTCGACTGTGGATCAATTGCACGACGCTGTACGTACCCAACCATCGGGAATATCGCAGGGCGTGGGGAATACGCGGCATTCGTTCGTTAACGGATTACGGGCCGCGGCGAGCACCTGAATGCAGGCCACGGCTGGCGAAGCAGCGACGTTGATTCCGGTGAATTCCCCATCCGGGAACAAAACGTTGACCCCACCCAGGACAACGGGAATCGTGCTGGTGATTCGCAGCGTGCCCATGAAGTCCGAGGGTGCGTTCGGCAGGAATTCCTGGACGAAACGGCTGATGCGGACCTGAGGCGCAACTCGCTCTTACGAAATGGCCGGATCACGGCGAATCCACTGAATTTCTTAGCCGACCCCAAAGCCGGCAGTTGAACGCTGGTGAGGATTTCGGTCGACGGCCGGGTGCATATCGGTTTGGGGCCGACGAGACCATTGATCAGTGTCACCTCGGCGCTGGCTTGAATGGTGATGGAGGAATCGAACGTCAGCCGGATCCACCCATTCAACGGCGGCACGTCTTCAGCCGTGTATGCTTCAACCGAACCTCCGCTCTCGATTTGAAAGACCGTCTTCGTTCCAGACCGCGCGATTGGGAACAACTCGAGAATGCGGATTGCAGTCCCGTCGTTCTGATATGCCTCGAGCGTCACCTCCGCCGCAGACGATGACATGTTTGAGATGCGGATCGTGGTCTGGTAGTGAATCGGCTGAGTCGTATAGCCATTGAGCGCGACGGGCAGAATCAGTTCCTGGGTTTGCGCATCAGCGAGTGTCGAGAAACAAATAAGAAGAAAGCCAATCAAGGAAATCCGGCGCATACGTCCTCCGAATGGATGAACTACTTTTTCAGCAGCGGCTCAACGGTCTTCAACACATTATCCGTCACAATCACGTAGCCGTCGGCATTGGGATGGAGATAGTCGTCGAGGGTGAGTTTGGGATTGCCGGCGACGCCTTCGAGAAAGAAAGGAATGAGCGGAACGTTGAGCTTGCGGGCCAGATCACGGAACACGTCTTCGAAGGAGCGTACGTACACCGCGCCGTAGTTCCGTGGAAGCGTCATGCCGGCTAGAACGACGGTGGCGCCGCTCTTTTGGAATGCCGTGATCATTTCTTCCAGGTTCGCCTGCGTCTGTTTCAAAGGTAATCCGCGCAAGCCGTCGTTGGCTCCAAGCTCGAGAATCACGATGGATGGCTTCAGGTCGAGGCCGGCTTTGATCCGCGCGCGGCCGCCGCTGGTGGTGTCGCCACTGATCCCCATATTCACGACACGGTATCTGTAACCGCGCTGGTCCAGCTTCCGCTGGAGCCGTTCGGGGTAGCCGAATCCCCGGGGCAGGCCGTAACCAGCCGTCAGGCTGTCGCCGAATGCGAGAATAATGGGGCGCGAATCGGTGGGCGAGGGACGCTGAGCCCAGGTCATAAATACCATCGTCGAAATAATGAATGCTGTTTTCATCTAGAATCGAATCATGATAGCGGTCCGAAATTTGGTCAAGACGATCCGAAATGGGGCACACCAGGTCGAGATCATCCGGAACATAAGCTTTGACGTACCATCGCGGCAGTTTGTCGCGGTGATGGGGCCGTCGGGCAGCGGAAAAAGCACGCTGCTCGGTTTGATCGCTGGGCTGGACTGGCCGACGTCGGGAACCATTCTGATCGATGGACAGGACATCACCGAACTCCGCGAAGACGAGATGGCCCAGTTGCGCGGGAAAAAGCTCGGGTTCGTGTTTCAGTCGTATCACCTGATTCCCACACTCACCGCTTTGGAAAACGTGATACTGCCGATGGAGTTTTCCCGGGGAACCAACGGGGCCATGGCGCGCGCCGAATACCTGCTCGAGAGTGTGGGCTTGATCGAGCGCCGCGACCATTATCCCGCCCAGCTTTCGGGCGGCGAGCAGCAGCGGGTCGCCTTGGCCAGGGCATTCATGATGAGACCGGCAGTTCTGCTTGCAGACGAACCCACGGGGAACCTTGACAGTGCCAATGGGAAGCATGTGCTGGAACTCCTGATTCGGCTGAATGAAGAGGAGGGGACAACCCTCATCCTGGTTACTCACGACGAGTTGCTCGCGTCGCATGCGGAACGGAGGATTGTGCTGAGAGACGGACGGATCGTGGAGGACAGCCGCGAAGCGGGGGCCATAAACTAGCCCGCGTCAGCTACACCAATCTCGTTGGGCAGTTGGTAATTGGGTTATTGGACAGCTACATTTGACACCGTTCATGGGACATCCCAACATTTGACAGTTTCGGAAGCAACCCACAACCTCCCGTTCCCCCTCCGGATGGCCTGGCGCGAAACGCGGGCCGCAACGGGGAAGTTTGTCTTCGTGGTCCTCTCCGTCGCGCTGGGCGCGGCGGCCTTAACGGCGGTGGCCGGCTTCAACGAGTCCGTGCGCTTCACGCTACTGCGCGAAGCCCGGACGCTGATGGCGGCGGACATCTCTATCCGAATGCCGATCGAGCCGTCGCCTGCAGAGCTGAAATTCCTCTCTCAGCTTGAGTCGGAAGGCGTTGAATCGACCCGAGTAACGGAAACGGTCTCCATGGCCTCCACCGGCCGTGGCGCGCCGGTCCTGGTTTCGGTCAAGGCTGCGGATTTCGCGAAGTACCCCTTTTACGGCCAGCTCGAGCTGAACCCCGCTGGAACTCATCTGGATGAGAATTCGGTTGCCGTATCCGACGATCTGTTGCTCCGTCTGGGGATTCATGTAGGCGATCGAATTGAAATCGGCGAGCGACGATTCCGCATCGCCGCACGCATTACCCGCGAGCCCGATCGTATGACCACGGGCTTTACGCTCGGCTCGCGCGTGATGTTCACTCGCCCAGGGCTTGCGAGCACGGGAATCATTGTTCCGGGCAGCCGGATCACCGAGCGCGTTCTTCTGAAGCTGCCGCCGGACTACGAACTCGATCGGATGCGGCAATTACTATCGGAAACGTTCGGCCACCGCGCGCGCATTACCGATTACAAGGAAACCAACCCACAGCTCACACGCGCCATCGACCGCGCGACAAGATTTCTTGCCCTCGTGAGTCTGACGGCCCTTATCGTCGGCGGCCTTGGCGTGGGCGCCACGATGCAGAGTCACCTGCGCCAGAAAATGTCGAACATCGCTTTCATGAAATGCATCGGAGCACGCTCGGAACACATCGTCCGCATTTATTTAATGCAGGCGTTACTGATCGGTTTGACCGGCAGCCTGCTGGGCGTGGTTGCGGGCTCGTTTGCTCAAGCGGCGTTTGCCAGGCTGATTGCAAGCTACTTCGACATTGGAGTCATTCTGATCTGGCCAGTGATGGCGATGCTCAAAGGCATCGCTGCCGGTGTGGCGACGGCCGTCTTGTTTGCGCTGCCGTCGTTGCTTTCAATTGCTGACGTGAAGCCTGGATGGATGTTGCGTAAGGAAGTATCGGACGAGTCCAGGCCGCCCCGGGATCGCCGAAGCGTTATTGCGGCAGCCGCCATCCTGATGGGGCTCTGGGCGATTGCGATCTGGGTGGGTTCGTCGGTGTACTATGCGAGCGTGTTTGCCGGCGTTCTCATCGCCAGCCTTCTCGTCATCGCCGCGCTCGGCGCGCTTCTGCTCTGGCTCGTTCGAAAGCTTTCCGCTCACCCGGTCGTCCGGCGGTCTGCAGCCATGCGGCATGGCATTTCGAATCTTTATCGCCCAGGTTCGCACGCAACGGCGATTTTGGCGAGTCTTGGCATTGGCGTCATGTTCACGCTGAGCGTGTATTTTCTCCAGCACTCGCTGCTGGAGGAGATCCGCATGACCGCGCCCCCTGGCTCGCCGAATCTGTTTTTGATCAACATTACGGATCGTGAGCACGACGGAATTCTCCGCCTGCTGGAAAATGAGCCCGGGATTATGGAACGACAGCCGCTGTCACCGTCCATTTCGGCGCAGCTCATGACCATCGATGGCGCACCGCTGGAACAAATTCCCCTCGAGGAGGGCGCCCGCCGCTACTTGAACGCGCAGTTTGTGCTCACGTGGTCTCGAGACATTCCACCGGCTACGGAAATCCTCGAGGGCTCGTGGTGGAAGCCTGCACCGCAAGAGCCGATGGTTTCCGTCCAGGAGTTTGCAGCCCAGGCCCTCGGCCTGAAAGTGGGAAGCATCCTGGAGTGGAACGCCATCGGAGGAACGATCCGCGCGCGCGTCGCGAATATTCGTCGAACAGATGCCATCCGAATCGGCGCAAATAATCAATTCATCCTTTCGCCAGGCACGCTGGACTCTTTTTCAGTCGTGTATTACGGAGCGATGCGCGTCAGGCCCGAAGCCATCGGAGCCATTCAAGCCAGAATCTTCGAACAGTTTCCGACCGTTACGGTAATCAATGCAGCGGACATACTCGAAATTATCCAGGGAGTGATGGATCGGGTCAGCCTCGCCATCCGGTTTGTCTCAGGATTCGCTATATTCGGCGGCCTCGTCGTGCTCGCCTCCAGCATTGCAGGAACCCGTTACCGGCGCATGAGGGAAGTCGCCATACTCAAGACCGTTGGCGCCACTCGCGGAACTCTCATCCGCATGTTTTGCGCGGAGTTCGCGGTCATCGGTTCGGCCGCAGGCCTGGTGGGTAGCGGGCTCGGCGTGATTCTTTCGGCAGTTCTAATCGGCCAGATTCTCGACACGCCGTATAAATTCACCTGGACCCCCGTACTTGTAGCCAGTGTCGCGACAGCCGTCCTCACCATCCTTACGGGTTGGCTTGCCAGCTACGGTATTCTCAACCGCAAGCCGCTGGACATCCTTCGCCAGATCGAGGCATAGTTTTTAGATACCATTCGAGGTGATTCTTATGAAAATGCGGCGCTCTTCGTTTCCCGTCCTGTTGCTTCTGATTGCGTTTGCAAGCTCGACGGGCGTCGCAGCGGATGAGGGGATGTGGACATTCGACAATCCCCCGCTGAAGCAACTGAAGGACCGGTACGGGTTCACGCCGGCTCAGCAGTGGCTGGATCATGTGCGACTCTCGAGCGTCCGCTTCAATGACGGCGGTTCGGGTTCGTTTGTCAGCCCCAATGGTCTTGCGATTACGAATCACCATGTGGCGTTCGGCCAGCTTCAAAAACTTTCCAATGCACAAAAAGACTATGTCCGCGACGGCTTCTATGCGCGAACCCAGGCGGAGGAGCTGAAGTGTACGGATCTCGAACTCGACGTGCTGATGTCGATGGAGAACGTTACCGCCCGCGTTCAGGGCGTGGTGAAGCCGGGCATGACCGAAAAGCAGGCGCTTGATGCGCGTAAGGGGGAACGGGCCAGGATCGAGAAGGAGAGTCTTGTCTCTACCCACCTTCGATCGGATGTAGTGTCGCTTTACGCCGGTGGTGAGTATTGGTTGTACCGATATAAAAAATATACCGATGTGCGACTGGTGTTCGCGCCTGAACAGCAAACTGCATTTTTCGGCGGCGATCCCGATAATTTCACCTATCCGCGATACGACCTGGATTTCGCGCTTTTGCGCGCGTATGAAAATGGGCGCCCGGCTGCAACCAAAGACTATTTGCGGTGGAATGCGAAAGGCGCAGCCGACGGCGAGCTCGTGTTGGTGTCGGGTCACCCGGGAGGAACAGAACGCGAACTAACTCTTGCCCAGCTCGAAACCCAACGGGATCTCATTTACCCCGAGCGCCTGGCCAGAAACAAGCGGCAGCTTCAAGCTGTCCGCGCGTATGCCGCGCGCGGGCCAGAGCAGGCGAGGCAGGCGGCCGACATGATTTTTGGACTTGAAAACACGATCAAGGCATTCACCGGCGAGTACAACGGGATGGACAAGAATCTGTTCGACAAGAAAAGGACGGAAGAAGCGGACCTGCGGGCGAAGGTCGCAAGCCGCTCGATTAGTTCCGGATCGGAATTGGCTGGCCTCGCCCGGCAGATCGTGGTCTACGTCGCGGAAATCAAGAAGCCGGATGCCGAACGCCTCGATGGCTACCACGATTCTCAGCTTGACGAATTGAAGTTTTATCTCTTCTCGCCCGCTCCAATTTATCCCGAGTTCGAAGAGGCTTTGCTGACGCAATCGCTGCAGGATTCGCTAGACCAGCTCGGCACTAACGATTCGTTTGTCATGGCCGTACTCGATGGTCGTCAACCGGCCGAAGTCGCTGCCCAAACTGTCCGCGGAACGAAACTGAAAGATCCTGCGTTTCGCAAGTCTCTCGTCGAGGGAGGCGCCGCCGCCCTCGCGGCTTCGACAGATCCGATGATTGTTTTGGCCCGCAAGGCCGACCCTTACTTTCGTGACCTTCGGAAAGACTATGAGGAGTCTGTCGAGTCTGTTTTGACTTCGGCTGGAGAAAAGATCGCCAAGGCGCGTTTTGCGATCTTTGGCAAATCGATTTATCCCGATGCCACGTTTACGCTCCGGTTGACGTACGGAACCGTGCAGGGTTATCCGATGAACGGAACGAAGGCCCCGTCAAAGACGACCTTTTATGGTCTATATGACCGTGCCGCCAGCTTCGACTTCAAACCACCGTTCAACCTCATGCCGCGTTTCATCGAGCGGAAGGACAAGATCGATCTCCCGACACCTCTTAATTTCGTCGCGAGTCTGGACATCATCGGCGGCAACTCGGGCTCTCCTGTGATCAACCGAAACGGCGAGTTCGTCGGCATCATCTTCGATGGAAATATTGAAAGCCTCACTGGTAATTTCGAATACATCGAGGAAACGAATCGCGCCGTCGCAGTTCATAGCGCCGCCATTATCGAAGCGTTGCGAAAGGTTTACGACGCCGCTCCGCTGGCGGACGAACTCATAGGCCATTGAAGGATTTGGGATAGCGGGAGTCGAACTGCATCGCCTTGCCGGTCCGCGGATGCCGAAACGCCAGATGCGCGGCGTGAAGAGCCATGCGCTGGATTGGATTGGAACGGCTGCCATAGGTTTTGTCGCCGGCGACGGGATGGCCGCGCTCGGCGAGATGGACGCGGATCTGGTGTTTGCGTCCGGTTTCGAGCCGCACCTCGATGAGCGTGGTTCTTGGATTTCGCTTCATGACGCGAACGTGCGTGATCGCCAGTTTTCCAGCTCCGGATTTTCGGCTGGAATAAACACGGTATGCGGTATTCTCAGCCAGATGCGATCGGATCGTGAAGTCGTCCGGCATCACCCGGCCTTCCACGACGGCGATGTATCTACGGCCGGCGCTGTGGTCTTTGAATTGGTTCTGCAAGTGCTTCTTGGCCTCGATCGTCTTCGCGAACACCAGTAGACCTGATGCTTCCCGATCCAGTCGATGCACGACGAAGATTTTTTCCGGCGGCCTTTTGCAGTTCACGTATTCGCGCAGGGCGGCATAGGCCGTCCTCGCGCGGTCTGTCTCCGTTCCCATCGTGAGCAGTCCTGGCGGCTTATCCACGACGATCACGCTATCGTCTTCGAACACAAGGTCCATTCGGTCGAGTAACGCCATCAGAGGGATGTTGAGCGACGTAGCAAGAAAATCAAACACTTTTGATACAATCGCGCAACCAAGGCGATGAAATCTAAAGATTTGGCCGCGCGCAACTCAAATGGACACCTTTCAAACAATCGGTAAAAGCCTCCAACGTAAAGAAGGCATCCCGAAAGTCAACGGGCAGGCCATGTATGCTGACGACATCAGGCTAGAGAATTGTCTCCACGGCAAGACGGTACGTTCCACCGTGCCGCACGGCCGAATTAAACAGATCCGCTTTGGCGGAGACATACCTTGGAATGAATTCACGATCGTTCTTCCGTCCGACATTCCCGGCAAGAATGCCGTAACTCTGATCGATACCGACCAGCCGTTTCTTGCGGAGTGGGAGATCCGGCACGTGGCAGAACCGATTGCGCTGATAGCCCATCCCGACAAAGAGCTCGTCAAAACAGCGCATCATTACATACACGTCGATGTAGAGCCATTGCCCGCCGTTTTCACTATGGACGAGGCTCTCCAGCTCAACCATCTTTTCAAATCCTATCTGGTTCAAAATGGCCATTCCAGGTAAGCAAGTCACCGTATGGGGTTCTATGCAGTGTCCGTATTACGTGCAGAAGGCACTCGCGCCACTGTTTGGCATGGAGCCCGAACAAATACGAGTGGTTCAGACGGAGACCGGCGGAGGTTTTGGCGGCAAGGAAGAATATCCCAACATGATTGCCGGTCATGCGGCCTTGCTTTCATGGAAAGCAGGCGGCCGCGCGGTGAAGATGATTTATGACCGGCGCGAGGACATGTGGGCAACGACGAAGCGTCATCCTTCAAAAACCCGAATCAAGGCGGGATTCAAGCGCGACGGCACGCTCGTTGTGTTGGATATCGATCTTCTGCTTGATGGTGGGGCATATCCGACGCTATCGTCGGTTGTGCTGTCTCGGGGAACTCTTCATGCAGCGGGGCCTTACAAGTGCGACTGTACGCGGGTACGCGGCCGCGTTGTGATGACGAACTCGGTACCTTACGGTGCTTTCCGGGGATTTGGCGCTCCGCAATCCATTTACGCGATAGAGATGCACATGAACCGCTCGGCACAGGAACTTGGCATCGACCCGGCAGAGATCCGCCGCAGAAATTTTCTGCATAAAGGTGACCAGATGCCGACGGGGCAGGTCATCAAAGAAGAAATTGACCTGGAAATGATGATGGATCGGGCGCTTGAATTGTCCTCCTACCAGCGGAAACGCTCCGAATTCGAGGAATTCAACAAGCGGGGAGAGACTCACCGCAGGGGCATCGGCCTCTCGGTCTTCTTCCATGGCAGCGGTTTTACCGGCAGCGGCGAAACCCGTATCGGCTCCGAGGTAGCGATGCGTCTCACCGCCCAGGGTGGGGTCGAGGTGCTGGTGGCCAATGTGGAATACGGCCAGGGCACCAACACTGTACTTGCTCAGATCGCCGCAGAGGCCTGCAGAATTCCGCCAGACCTGGTCGAGATCCATCAGCCGGATACAGCGGCTGTGCCGAATAGCGGTCCGACGGTGGCCTCACGCACGACGATGATCACCGGGAAACTTGTCGAGCGGGCTTCGCTGGAATTGCGGAAGCGCCTCCGGGAGCCGGACGACTTCACTACCGCTGCCAGACAATACCTGGCTGAGCACGGGGAACTCAAGGTCACTGTTCGATACGAACCTTCTGCCGAAATCCATTGGGACGACGAGACATACCGAGGCGAAGCTTACGCCGCCTACGCCTGGAGCTGTGATGTGGCGGAAGTCGAACTCGATCTCATCGACTGTACAGCTCGGGCTACAAACTTCGTCTCGGTTGTCGAGTGTGGCCGGGTGATCAACCCACTGCTGGCGGCGTGCCAGATCACATCATTCCCACTGCGGCCGATGTGCCGGAGATTCAGGTCGAGTTTATCGAGTTTCCGCATTCGAATCCCGGTCCCTATCAGGCCAAAGGTATCGGTGAGATGCCCATTGATGGGCCGGCGCCCGCTATCGCATCGGCTGTGGCTCAAGCGCTAGCCGGGCGATTCGTCAATGAGGTCCCCGTACTTCCAGAGCGGATCCTCAGCGAGATGGAATCGTCGTGATGCAGATTTCTCTCACGGTCAATGGAAAGAACTATCAGGTGACCCCTCCTCCCATGAAGCGGCTGCTCGATGTGCTTCGCGAAGATCTCGCCTGGACTGGGACGAAGGAGGGATGCGGCGAGGGAGAGTGCGGCGCCTGCACGGCAATCATGGATGGAGTGTTGGTTTTGACCTGCATGGTTCCGATTTGCCAGGCTGCCGGAAAGCACGTGACGACGATAGAGGGTCTCGCTGCCGATGGCAAGCTGCACCGTCTTCAGCAAGCTTTCCTCGAGAAAGGTGGCGCGCAATGCGGCATCTGCACGCCCGGCATGATCATCGCTGCCGCGTACTACCTGGAACACCCGGATGAAGCCGAAGACATAGGTGAGGCGCTTGCCGGCAACCAGTGCCGTTGCACCGGCTACACCCGGATTTTCGAATCCGTGAAGGCCGCTTCTTCTTTGTACTCAATTGTATGAACTTCGAAGTGCTGACTCCTCATTCCCTGGCCTCGGCCCTGGATGCCCTCGCTTCCAACGAGAAGCTAGTGCCACTGGCAGGCGCCACCGACCTGATGGTCTACCTGGAAGCCGGCACTCTTGCCCCATGCACGTTTCTCAATCTCCAGGAACTTTGGGAACTCAGGCCGGTGCTGGCACTGAACGGTTCCCTTACGCTTGGGGCACTGACCACGTACCGGGATGTGCGCCTGAGCGCGGTCAAAGACCACTTTCCGATGCTCGCCTGGGCCGCTCGCGAAGTGGGTGCCCTCGCTATTCAGAGCCGCGGAACCTGGGCCGGCAACATCGCCAATGGCTCTCCCGCAGCGGACGGTGTGCCCGCTTTGATGGCGTACGATGCAGAAGTGGATCTCGCGAGCAAGAATGGCCGGCGCTCGGTTCCACTCGCCGCGTTTTACCGCGGCTATAAACAAATGGATCGCCGCCCGGATGAGATCATCACGGCTATACGCATGCCTCTGCCGCAGCCCGGCTGGTCGGACTACTACCGCAAGGTGGGCACTCGCCGGTTCCAGGCCATCTCTAAGACCCTGCTCGCCGGCCGCATCCTTCTTGATGCGAACCGCACGGTGAAAGATGTCCGCATGGTCTTCGCCAGCGTCGCCCCGTTCACGCTTCGCGCCGTCCAAACAGAAGGTCTGCTCCGCGGACGCCACCTCACGGCTGACCTGATTGGTGACGCCACCAGAGCCATTCAAGACGAGATCCACCCCATCGATGACATCCGGTCCACCGAAGCCTATCGCCGCAGGGTCACCGCCAATTTAGTGCGTGACTTTCTCGCTGCGTGCGGTCCTGTCTGCTAAGCGATCGCGCTCTACTTGTCGACCAGCGGTGTCGGCCCAAACCCGATAGAGGTCCGCGAGTTCCACTGACGAAAAATTTCTAGGCCGTGTGGAATTTTTTCCGGTCTCGTTTTAATCACGCGCTCCCATCTGGCCGGAGCGGTTCAAGGCGGTTTTGCGGATAACCGTGGGTGCAAGACGCACTTTTTTCGAGAGCTTAAGAGGTCAGTCCAGCGCTACTGCGCGGTGTTTCCATCGTGGGATGTTTCTTTGGTTGAAGAATTGCCAATAATAGTTTTTTCTGCGCGCTATTACCTAAAAAATTAGACTTGGGAGGAAATGTACAATGAGTCAAAGCCAGACCGCCAGACTTCGGCAGACTGATCTACCGACTAGTTTTTTAGCAGAATGCGTTGTCCGCGACCAACAGGAAGGCGAACTCTCGACAGCAGTTTTGCAAGTGCGCAAACGGCTGTTGATTTTGACTGTCATCGGCGCGATCGATTCACCGCGTGCCGAGGACCTAACAGAACAGATCTTGATGGGGATTCGCGCTAATCGCTCCAAGCTCGTCCTAGTGGACGTCACGGGTGTGCCAGCCATTGACTCAAGAGTCGGGAATCTGTGGGTATTTACCATCGAAGTGGCTCGGTTGATGGGCGTCACGGTTATCATCTGCGGCTTGTCGGCGCGGGTCTCACAAACGCTGGCTCAGATCGGTGTCGACCTCAGCAAGATTACCATCATGGGTGACCTTCAGGAAGGCCTTGAGGAGGCTAAACGGCTGCTTAGCCACAAAGTGGTTCGGATCGGAAATAAACCGTCTTCAGGGTGATAGGAGAGACGCGCACGCGCGTATTCGTCGCCAAATGGAAGGGGTGGTATGTCTGCAACACCGCCGGTAAAACCTGGCGGCACAAAGGAAAAACAACAAACGCGACGGATGCAGGGCATTATTGACTGAAGGTCGAACGCGGGCTAAAGCCCGCGACTAGATAAGGACCAACCGTGGGTGCCGCATGAGCACCAACCGTGGGTGCCACAGAGGACCAACTGTCGGTGCCACATGTCGTCGCGGGCTTCAGCCCGCGTTCTTTGTGGGGATAATCCTGTCGCTGTATTATTCGAAGCTCAGAAGACCGCGAGGCCGGATACAACTTCAGCGCCGAGCTTTTCAAAGACGGCAGCCGGCGTCTTAATCTTCAAACTACGGCCGCCGCCGCCGAGGATGATCCAATCCAGCGCCATAATGCGCTCGTCGATGTAGAGCGGAACACCGGACGGCAGGGAAAATGGCGTGACTCCGCCGACGTGCATTCCGGTCAATGCCATCATCTCTTCGGCCGATGCGAACGATGCTTTCGGCACGCCCATCAACTTTGTGACGCGCTTGTTGACGTCCAGTCGTGTGTGCGCGAGCACGACGCATGCAACGAACTGCTTCGGCTCCTTTTTGGACGCAACAATGATCGTGTTGCAGGAGCGCTCCAGCGGATAACCGTACTTCTCGCAGAATGCGGCTGTGTCCGCAAAGGCCGGATCGATTTCGATCAGCTCATAAGGCACGCCGAGATTCCGGAGTGAAGCAATGACGAGTTCTTCAGCCGATAGCATGGGCACGCACCCAGCGTCCACCCGCGGCAATCGCCCACACGATTTCCATCACGACGAAGACCATCAACGGCTCCCAGGTGAGTCCTCCGACGAAATGTCCTAACGTGTGGACCGCGATCCCCGTCCCCATCGAATATTCGGGAGCGTGAAAAATCGTCGGACGGCCCGATGCCCACGTGAAGCCAAGGGCAGCTACCTCGATCAACATGTAAGGCAGGATGAGCAGATAGGCCGCCTTGAGCCGTTCCTTATGCGTGGAGGACGCGATCCCGAAATAGAGTGAGCCGGCCATGATGATCACGGTCATGCTGGCGTATTTCACCACGCTGTTGGAAACGCCCGCGACCGTCAGCACAAAACGAATCACGCCAATAGCGGCGATCAGGCCGATGAAAATTTTCATTGCCGGTTTCATTGAAGCCTCGCTGTGACGACCAATTTAATCACAGGAAGCGTCAAACGTCACTTCGCGGATGCGATCAACGACAAACCGATTCCACAAACCAGGCCGCCCGCCCAGGCCCAGGTTCCCAGGAAGTGGTTCTGGATCAAGATTCCCGCAAAAACCGGAGCGACAATCTGCGCGATGGACATCAACGATTGCATCAATCCGATCACCATGCCCTGGCGGGTTCGAGCGACTCTTTTCGTAATGAGGCTCGTCAGGCTTGGGCGAAGTATCGCGTTGCCGAATGTCAATAAAGCGATCGCGAGCAGCAGATACGGAATGTAATAAACGCCGGACATCAGTACAAACCCAACAGCCATGGTGGCGAATCCCATTTGTACGAGCCGGCTTTCACCGAATGTCTTCACGAGCGGTCCGATCCCGCCGGCCTGGATCAAGACTCCGACCAGGCCCGAAAACGCAAACACGTATCCAACTTCTTTTGCACCAAAGGGAGCCGCGTTGTACATGAATCGGCGTTCGGCGAAAAGCGCGAAACCGGATATGAACATGCTGAAGGCGAAGGTGAAGGCGAAAAATTGCCAGAGCATCGGTCCGAGGTTCGTGTCTTTGAACGCGTCGATGTAGGTTCGCCACCTCGTACCACTCTCGTGGACAGGTCTCGCGTGCGGCGACACGCCGGGCAAAAGAAAATACGTCGCCACAATGCTTGTGAAAGAAAGTCCGGCCGCGGCCAGAATCGGGTAGTAATTGCCATACTGGGCCAAATAGCCGGACACCGCCGGCCCGACCAGAAAACCCAAACCAAATGCGACCCCGATGATCCCGAACGCCTTCGCCCGATCTTCAGGCTTCGTCACATCGGAGATGTAGGCCTGGGCGACCGTGAGATTGCCCGCTGTCAGTCCATCAATGACCCGGGCCAGAAACACAACCCACAATGTCCGCGCGGAAGCCAGGATCAGAAAACCAACGAAAGTTCCCATCTGACTGACCAGCAGAACGGGTCTGCGCCCGACCCGATCGGAAAGCTGGCCGAGAGGTGGTCCGGCGAGCAACTGGCATATCGCATAGGCCGAAACCAGCAGACCGACTGTTGAGGGCGTCGCTCCCAAAGATTCCGCATAGAAGGGAAGTAAGGGGAGGATAATCGTCAGTCCCAGTACGTCTACAAGAACGATTAAGAAGATCGAAAGCAATGGCGAACTTTTCATGAGAATACAAGGATTCTATTGTGCACGAAATTGGAAGATATTTGGTGCCAGAAGCCAGAACTCTTCCTACCGCGTGTTTGTCCTCAATATGAAATCTGCGACCGCCGATACGCAACCGCCAACATCGATGTGCATTGAGCCATAACGTAGCCATTCAGAACAACGTCATTCCCAGGATTTCCACGTCATCGGGTATTGCGGAGTGCACATGGATGTTGGCGGTTGCGGATTGGCGATTGAGGATTATTGCGGATTGGCGATGTGACTTCTTGTGCAAAGTCCCCCACATCATTACGCAGGCTTTGCACAAAAAGTCGGCAAGGGCCACGCGGCTAGATCTAAAATCTGCAATCGCCAATCGTCAGGTACGCAACAAAGATGTGCAATATCCTCAGCAATTGCTTTGGCTGATTGCACATGATTTGACGCATGTCCCGGTTTAATGTTGCGAGACCTGGTGAGATCCACATGTCGAATACCTGTCTGAAGCTCTCCGATGTACTGGCGGAAGAGCTGAGCCACATCGCAAAATACCGCGAGAGCCGTTTGGACAACCCAGACCTCTTCAAGGCACCAAAGCCTCCGAGCCGTTTGCGGCGTCTGGTCCTTTGGGAATTGGCCGATGTTTTTTCGATTCTCCGGAGCTGGCTCCGCCTCCTCGTTCCCGAAAAGGAAGAACAAGTAGCCAAACAATCCCAGCCAAGTGGAACGGAGCAAGAGCGGGAAAAGCTGAATGAATTGGTCAAGCAGCTTCACGAAGCGAATCACGCCGCACTCTGTCTATCTGGAGGCGGTATCCGCAGCGCAACTTTCAATCTCGGGATTCTCCAGGGGCTTGCGCAGAGTGGCTTGCTCAGCCGCTTTCACTATCTTTCGACCGTATCGGGTGGAGGATTCGTCGGAGCGTGGCTTTCCGCATGGATACACAGAAGCGCCTTGAGAGAGGCAGTCGAGCCGGTTTCGAAATTGACCGAGCCCGTCCCCGACAAGCCGACCGAGCCCGAGTTGAAACCGGTCAAGGCATTGCGGCGGTACAGCAACTATTTGAGTCCCAAAGTTGGTCTCTTGAGCGCAGACACGTGGACACTCGCCGCAATCTACGCGCGAAATCTGTTTCTGACCAGCCTCGTCTTCGTTCCGTTTATTTTTGCGGTACTCGTTTTGCCGCGCCTCATGTATGCGCTCGTTCAAGTGGATCCGGCGCAAATCCCATTCGGCGGATTTGTGGTGACTGCGGTGTTCGTTTCCGGGGCCCTCACAGCGTTTACGGGTGTTGTATTCGTCGGTCAAAATCTTCCGTCAATCGGACTGAAAAATGATGACGAGCGAATGTACTTGTGGCGCTGTTTGTCGCTGCTGGTTGCTTCCTCGGTCTTGCTCACAGTCTTCTGGTCGTGGTTCATTCGAAGTGACAGGCAGTTGCTGGGAGAATTCGCGCTGTTCCAGTTCGCATGGCTAACCAGTCCATGGGGCTTCAGCGGCTTTGCGCTGCTTCTTGTTTTGGGACCCTGGTTTGTGTGCGCCTGGCAATTCAACAAGAGCAGGCAGGACGATGTCGCGATGGATGGCGTGAATTTGGCAGGGGGCACGCTGCTTATTGCGATTGCGGGCATTATCACCGGATTGCTTGTTCACCTCGCAGTAGCCAATCCCGCCATCACCGACACACGCGTCTACACGACGCTGGCTTTGCCCTTTTTGATGTTGGCCATCATGCTAGGGGGAACGCTTATCAGCGGATTCACGAGCCGGTTAACCAAAACTCAGGATGAAGAATGGTGGGCACGGTGCGGCGCATGGATGGGCATTGTTGCTGCATCGTGGATTGTCCTTTCGGTCATTGTCCTCTGGATTCCTGAACCGATTTTGCTTTTGTGCCGCGATCTGGTGCGCGACCCCTATCACGCAGTGAGCTCCTGGCCGAATCGTTTTCGAGCCATTGCCGGCGCCGCCGGTGTGCTGTCGACAATGCTTGCGCTGTTTTCCGGCTTCAGTTCGAAAACGCCAGGGACCCAGCTGGCGAAAACAAGAGCTGGAGCTTACGGTCAATGGACAACGCTTGCAACCAGCGTGCTCTCGACGGTGGCACTGGTGTTCCTGCTGGCCTCGTTTGCTGCATTGACGAGTCCATTGTTGAAAGTGCTCAGCGGGACAATACCTATCGTCACTCGAAGCGCGATCAACGCGGAATGGTGGGAACATTCCGCGATTCTGATGAATTCATCATTTCGATCAGTCCTGTTTGCCGGTTTCGTCTTGCTTTTTGCGGGAGGGCTTTTGGGGCTCTTCATTGACATGAACAAGTTCACACTCCATTACTACTACAGGAACCGTTTCTCCAGAGCCTATTTGCGCGCCTCGCGCAACCTCAAGAAGGACGGCAAATCGACACTCAACCTGTTTACGGATTTCGATCCAGCAGATAATTTCCCGATGTCTGAACTGCAGGGCCAGCTTCCGTTGCACGTCATTAACATCGCGCTGAACCTGACGGGAAGCACCAAGCTCGAATGGCAGGAGCGGAAAGCGGAATCGTTTACGATTTCGCCATTGCATTGCGGGAGCTACTGGCTCGGTTATCGCAAGTCTGAAGAATATGGAGGCCCTGTCGGAGGGATCACGCTCGCCAGCGCAGTTGCGATTTCGGGGGCAGCCGTCAGCCCGGATATGGGTTACATGATGAGCTCTCCTGTTGTCCGGCTGCTCATGGCGCTATTCAACATTCGGCTCGGCCGGTGGATGGGCAACCCGGGACCGCAGGGCGACAAGACGTACCGCCTCCACTCACCCAGACATATGATCCGGCCGACCATTGCGGAAGCCCTCGGGCTGACAGACGAGCGCTCGCCTTATGTGTATCTGTCCGATGGCGGACACTTCGAGAATTTAGGCGTGTACGAAATGGTCATGCGCCGCTGCAGAACCATTGTGGTCAGTGACGCGAGCACGGATCCTGATTATGAGTTTGAATCGCTGGCCCAGGCGATCCGCAAAGTTCGAATTGATTTCGGAATACCCATCGAGTTTGAGAAGTTCTCCATCATCGGCAGGACCACTGATGGCAGCGGATCGTATTGCGCGCTAGGCAAGATCTGTTACAGCCATGTCGATAAGGGCTGCCCGGACGGCGACTTGATTTACATCAAGCCCGCGCTTCACGGCGATGAGCCGCGCGACATCATCAACTACCAGCATGAGTTTCAAACGTTCCCACAAGACCCGATCAGCGACCAGTTTTTTACCGAGTCTCAATTCGAAAGCTACCGCGCGCTGGGACAGCACATTGTGAGTAAGCTTGCCGGCCCGCAACGCCTGGCCGGGTTCGACGATTTGCGGGAACGTATTCAGCGGACATTCGTGATGGCTCACTAAGAGTCGAGTTTAAAAACACTCCGCTTTTCCGCTCCGGCCCTGAGCCTCCCTTTCAACAAGGTTTGCTTTCCCATGAGAAGATTAACTCCGTCTCAGAGATGACTGGCAACGCGTCATTGATGCTTTTCTTCGCGACCGACGCAGTTAGTGCTCTAACGGGGCTTGTTATCCGGGTCACGCCGAATGAGACGGGGAATTCAGCCACTAGAAACGCTCAGGAGCAAGAAACAAGCTCCTCATCTTGGACGATATTTGAACTCTTCTTGTTCTGGTAAACTCCTACCGTGATTGACAATCCAGCAAAAGCTATGACGATAAGGGTGGCCGCCACCATCATCCTGGTCACTGTGGCGCTGAACGAGGGGCTGGCCTATAGCCGCATCCAGCCGGTAGAGGAATGGCCCCGAGTCAGCAGCGTCGTCGTTCCTTCGTCTCCTTGGAATGCCGTCATTGGTAACACAGTCCTCGCAGTCGCGACCGTCCACGGCGACGGTAAAGTTTCAGATGTCCGCGTGTTGAATGGTGTAACACCTTTTGTGGAAGAAACTGTTCGCGCCGTATCGAACTGGGCATTTACACCCGCGCGACCAGTCGATAGTCGTGCAAAAGCAGAAGTGAGCGTGCTTGTCATGTTCCGTCCACACGCCTTCGGCAACTTTGCCGTGGGTGGACCCACTTTGGGGTTTACCGCACCGGCAATTCCGGAGGGCGACCATCCCGTGCTGCCACTCTCGGTGTTGGATCCGGGTTGGCCTATCTCCCTCAACCTGAAGGAAGGCGTCGTGGTGTTTGAATTGGAAATTGCGGAGGATGGTTTGATTCGGCAAGTCAGAGTCGTTCGCGATCTTCCGCCAACGACAGATTTCGCGAGGGAAGCCGTTCGCCATTGGAAATTTGCGCCAGCAGTCGCGGCTGGACAGCCGATCCATTCCAGGATTCTTGTGGCACTATCGTTTGTCACTCCTGTAGTGAACCCCCATTAGGCTTCACTCAGGAATGCAGGGCACTAACATACCTGGCTAACCAGCCTTCCCAACATCAGCAATCCGCCATCACCGATCACTAATACCCAACGAAAATACGCAACAGCCCCAGCGACCGC
>QHXC01000732.1 GCA_003222815.1 Acidobacteriota bacterium
CAAGTTTTTCACAGCTTTCCCGTCACCCCTCCTTGTCGGCTTTGCACAAAAAGTCACTTACGGTTTCTGAACATCGCCGATTCGCATTCGCCGATCGCCAATGTCTAACAGCCATGTGCAATCAGCCAAAGCAATTGCTGAGGATATTGCTTCCATCAACGCTGATTGATGACTCACCCAGACGGTTCTAGCTGACCGCGAGCCACAGGTCGGCATCGACTCTCTCATCCACAAAAATCGCTTTTGCCTGGTCCCTGGCTTTCGTGTAGACTGCTTCCTTCCCATTATCATTTAGCTTCGACATCCGAGCTCGTAAGGTTTGGTTATCGACTGTCACATCGCGCGAATGTCGTGAGCACTCACTCATTTCTCATCTAGGAGGGTCTTTATGAGGAGCCTGAGGAGTTGCTGCGTCATCACACCGCTGCTGGTGATCGGCGCAATCGTGATGCTGCCCATCTTGGGGCATGCACAGGAATCGACAATCAACGGTTCCGTGACCGATTCGACTGGCGCTGTTGTGCCGGGCGTGACGGTGACGGCAACCAACATCGAATCGGGTAACACGTTCGTGGCAGTAACCGATGAGCGCGGCGATTTCCGCCTGCCGGTGCGCGTCGGGAATTACAGAATCAAGGCGGAGTTGGCGGGGTTCGCGACGGTGAATCGGAGCATTCAAGTGCTCGTGGGACAGACGGTGGTCGTGAATATCCAGATGGAACCGTCGACCGTCGCAGAGACCGTGACGGTCACCGGCGAGTCGCCACTGGTGGATACGACGACCTCGAAGGTGGGCGGCAACATCGACCCGCGGCAGATGCAGGAGCTGCCGCTCAACGGCCGGAACTGGATGGACCTCAGTCTGCTGGCGCCGGGGGCCCGCCGGAACGAGGCGGTCGGGCTCGTGCAGAACCGCCAAGGCTATGCACAGACCCAGGTTGACGGCCAGGACGTGACCATAAACTATCACTCATCGCCTGACTCTGAGCAGACGAGCTTCAACAAGGACGCGATCGGTGAGTTTGAGGTCATCGCCAACCGGTTTGACGCCAGCCAGGGGCGCTCGGCCGGCATGCTCGTGAATGCGGTCACCAAGTCGGGGACGAACGTCTTCGCCGGCACGTTTGGGAGCTATTTCCGTAGCGACAAATTCAACGCCGCGGATTTTGTCGCCAAGCGCGTCCTCCCTTATTCGAACCAGCAGCTGAGCGCAACCAGCCCATACCCGGCCTTTAACATTGACGTGCACTTTCCGACTCGTGTGCACTCGGTGCTGGGGCGCGTGGACTATCAATTTACGCCCGCCACGCGCTTGTCGGTACGTGGCTCGGGATTCAACAATCTTTTCTATGCCGGTGCGAATGGCGCCACCAACCATCCGTCGGCTGGCGGGACCCGGCAGCGCGTGTCCACACAGTACTTCGCAACTTTAACGCACGTCCTCAGCAACCGGACGGTGAACCAGCTGAAGGGGGGTCTGACTAACTACGAGCGGCAGGACCAGCCCAACGTCCGGTGGAAGGGTGAGGCTTTCCCATATCACCCCATCCTCCACGGAGGACCGGTGATCATCCAATTGCGCGGCTACACCATCGGCGCCAGCCCGATTAACATCTTCCAGGACACCCAGTCGATTCGCGATGATCTCACGACAAAACTGGGGCCGCACGACCTGAAGGTGGGCGGGGAATACTTGCGATTCCACAACGATTATGGCTGGTGTCTGCGATGTGATGGCGTCATAGTCGCCGATACGGCAGCGCCGCCGGCCAATCTCGAGTCGCTCTTCCCGGTCTGGAACGACGCGTCCACCTGGAATCTGGCGCCGCTGGCGTCCATCACTAAGTGGGTCTACCATACGGTGTCGGATACCGAGCACCGATACAACATCGTCCGGCATCTCTTTGCGGGCTGGGTCCAGGACGATTGGAAGGTCCGGCAGAACGTGACGCTCAACCTAGGTTTGCGTTACGACATCGATAGTAACGCCCACTCGGAGAAAGTCCGTTTCCTGCCGTGGTTGCCGGGTAACCTTCCACACGACAAGAGCAACCTCGCCCCGCGCCTGGGAATAAACTTCGGCCTGAATGATCGAACGGTCCTGCGCGGCGGATATGGGCTGTTCTACGCTTTCTCTCCGAACGACGGAGTCCAGCAAACCGAGGGGTATCTGCACCGGTTTGAGAACCAGATTTTCTATGACGGGCGTTCCAACTTTACGACCCTCCGAGATGGGTATTGGGGTTGGTTCGATGGTCCCAAGCCGGGCTTCGAGCAGGCGCTCCAGCGCGCCTGCGATATCAACTTTGTCGCCGGCTGTGTATATCGTTCGCTCACGCAGGAAATCAACTATCCTGGACGCAAGACCTCTTACAGCCATCAGGCGTCGGTCGGCATTCAGCGCCAGTTCGGCAACGACATGTCGGTGGAAGTGAATTACATCTACACCGGAGGCCGGCGCGAAGAAAGCGCGCAGCAGGTGAACCTGACGTACAACCCGGCGACAG
>QHXC01000316.1 GCA_003222815.1 Acidobacteriota bacterium
ACTTATTTTGTGCAGAAATATAGCCGGCAAAGCAACCGTCCGGTTGCGGGAATCTCACCCGAAGCCCACGCGCTTCTCAAGCATTACGACTGGCCAGGCAACGTACGCGAGCTTGAAAATGCCCTGGAGCGAGCCGTCGTTCTGGGCTCTTCCGAGCACCTTCGCCCTGAAGATTTGCCCGAAGCTCTCGTTGAAAGAACCGAGCCTTCACACGCCGGTATTTTGCGTTACCACGACGTCCTGAACCGTGTGAAACGGGAGTTGATCCTTAAAGCTGTCGAGCAAGCCGGCGGAAACTTCACCGAAGCCGCCAAACTTCTGGATTTGCACCCCAACTATCTCCACCGCCTGATCCGGAATATGGATTTGCGGCGCCAGTTGAGGAAATAGCGGAAGATCCTGATTTCACCCGGCCCTCACCACAACCGGCGTTCCACATATCCAAACAGCACGCCCGTCCCATCTCGCAGTGATCGGCCGTAAACGAGATTGAACGAATGTGTGGGAGTTTCGAAACGCAGGCCCGCGCCGGTATCCAGCCAGAGCTTGCCCTGCTGAAAGATGCGATTGCGATCGAAGGTCTTGGCGCCATCGAAGAACACTTCCCACTTCACTGTCAAGAACGGAATGTTAAACGTGTTGAAGAACGGCAAAGTCGCCAGGCGCCGATTGACATCAAAATTGAGGAGCACGAAGTCGGTGCCCATTGGACCACGGCCGTAGCGTCCATGCTCGGCAGCGGAATGGCCGCGCAGAGGATTACGAGGATTCGAATCGAGGCCCAGAACAAAATAGTCTTCGACCGGTAAACCGCCGCGTGAAGTCCCCCCCTTTAGCGTCCAGTCGAAATACGTGCGCGAGTCTTTCGATAGCATGAAGCGGTTATTGAGCTCCGCAACACCGCCGCTGAAGTTAGTGTTCCCGAGGATGGAACGGCGCGCAGCGAAGCCTTCGAAGCGAAGACGATTTTGGTATCGGCCATCGGCAAGGCGCAGGCTTGTATCGGCCGTGAATTTTGCGGTATTTCGGCTGTCCGTGAACAACTCCGGCAAGTCTCCCGACGCCGCCCGATTCCGATACTCCAATCCGGCGCCGATCTCCACACGATAATGTGGAATATGCTTCAGGTACAGCCGCATGCTGTTCGCCCTGTAATTGAAGCGGGCTCGGTCCCGCGCCTGAGGCCGAATATTCGGCGAGAGATCCCATCGCTCCGACCGCCATGTGTTTCCCAGTTCCAGATGCAGCAGCCCGGGTAGCGGAATCGGTATCTTGAGCCGGCCTTCTGCCCGGCGTCGATCCGTATCCCATCGGAAATTTCCGTTGAAGGTGATGCCGCTGTTTCCGATGTTCCACAGATCCAAATAGGACGTCGCGACGGGCAGACCTTTGAAGAGGCCGAATGCGAGGCTGCTCAGCGTGTTCGTCTTGGTTGTGGTACGGATAATGGCATTGTAGTGGTCCGGTACCCCGGTCGGCTCAATCTCGAGGCCGACGTTTGTGAAGTTGCCCGTTTCAAAGAGGCGCGATTCGGTGGTTTTCCACTCGTCGTAATGTAGAACCCCGCTTGGAGGAAACGCGACGGCCTTGCGCACGACCCAGGATCCAAACGTCAGGTAGTAGTTGTGGAGAATGTCATCGACTATCGGCCGGCCACTCTTATTCCAGGCGCGGAGCGCCGACTGCACTTCACCTTCAGACATATCGATCGTGGCCAGCAAATCCGATGCTTCGCTGTTGCCCGGATCCACGAGCAGGGCACGGCGCAACTCCGACCTGGCAGATTCCACATCATTGTTTTCAATAAACAGGTTGGCCAGTTCGTAATGAAAACGTGGATTGTCGGGAAATCGCCGGCTGCCTTCGGTGAATGCATCTTCGGCCTTCAGATACTCCTTCATGTTTCTGTACGCGATTCCCAGATATAGATAGGTGTCGGCGGTAGGCCGCTCGGCAAGCTCCGCCGACAGGATATTGACGGCGCGCACATTCTCGCCCCGCTCGATGGCCTGGCGGGCTTCTTCCACCTGAGCAAGACCGGAATTCGCGGCGAGGAAAAGGACCAGTACAGCGGAAATAGCGTTCGTGCGCATCTGACTCGTTGGATTATAATTTCACGCACTATGAAAAACCTCGGATGTTTTCTCGGGCTCGCGTTCATTCTGGTGGCCGTACCGGCCCAGGCCAGTGATCTCACGCTTTTTGGTGGATTTCAGCATCAGGGAGAATTGACGCTGGATACCGGCACTCGAAACCTTTTGGGCCGTGCTGTCACACAAACTTTCGATCCGAAAAACTTCGGGGTCTTTGGCGTCCGATACAGTCATGGCAAGGTGATCGGGGGCGAACACACCATTGCCTACGCTCCCAACTTTATCGATAGCCAGGCGAAGGCCATCATCTACAACAGCAATCTCATGGTTCAGGCTCTGCTGCCAAAGGTCCATCCATATGGCACGGTAGGTCTCGGCACTGTATTCACATACGGCACTGGACCCGCCGATTTCGGTGGCAAATTTGCCGTCAACTATGGCGGAGGTTTAAAGATTTTTCCGGCCGGGCCTGTTGGGGGCCGCATCGACGTTCGTGGTTATACCATTCCCAAGATCCAGGATCAGACGTTGAATGTCCTCGAGGTGAGCGTCGGTGTGGTCTTCTCCTTCTGAACCGAACGGTTCCACTTACGTTGGTCTCTTCCTCACCACCCTGTCACTTCTGCAACTCGAATTGTTTCTGACGCGGATCTTCAGCGTCACCATGTGGTATCACTTTGCTTTCATGGCGATCTCGCTCGCCATGCTTGGTCTTGCGGCCGGTGCCGTTCTCGTTGAGGTGATGGAGAAGCGCGATCCACATACAACTCTAGCCAAGACCGGTCTCATGTTCGCGCTGAGCAGCGCCGTCTGTTTTACCGCACAGTTATACATCCCGGCTGATCCGGAGACGGAAATTTGGTGGACTACCCTTGCTTTCGCCATCATTGCCGTCCCGTTTGTATTTGCCGGGATCGTCGTGTGCGTTGCACTGACCCGATTTCCAGCCCACACCGGTTCGCTATACGCGGCAGATCTGGCCGGCTCGGCGGCAGGTTGTGTGCTGACGATACCGATCCTAAATCATATCCACGCTCCCACGGCAGTCATATTGAACGCCGCCATTGCGGCGGTCGCAGCCGCGGCATTTGCGGTCTGGGTTAAAGGCCGGATTCGTTGGGTTGCAGCCGCCTCCTGCGCTGCTCTTGTTGTTATTGCTGTCGTCAACCAATCCGCGAAATTCATCGAGATCCAGTGGGTTAAAGGCGGCAAGAATCGAGGTGGCGGCGTTTACGAAAAATGGAATGCGCTCTCGCGGATCTATGTGGGAGACAACGGGGGCGTTCCGTTCGGGTGGGGCATGAGCCCGGCATATCGGCCGAAGCAAAAGCTCGAGCAACTTTACCTCAATATCGATTCAGGCGCGGCCACGGTCATCACGAAGTTTGATGGGAAACTCGATTCTCTCGAGCACCTCAAGTACGACGTCACCGCTCTGGCCCATTACTTGAGGCGCCAGGATTCGGTGCTGGTCATCGGTGTGGGCGGCGGCAGGGACATTCTCACCTCACTGGTTTTCGGGCAGAAGCGAGTTGTGGGTGTCGAGATCAATCCTGACATCCTCGATGTCCTGACCGATCGCTTTGCCGAATATTCGGGAAACTTGCAAAAGATTCCGGGCGTGACGCTTGTTCACGACGACGCGCGCAGCTACATCGCCCGGTCCACTGAAAAATTCGGAATCATCCAGGCTTCGCTCATCGATACTTGGGCCGCGACGTCAGCGGGCGCTTACGTGCTTACGGAAAACGGCTTGTACACGAAGGAGGCCTGGATCACCTTTCTCAATCACCTGACGCCGGACGGGATCCTGACTATGTCGCGATGGTATTACGAGGCGCAGCCTGCGGAAACACTGCGGCTGGCAGCGCTGGCGGCATCATCGCTCATGGAAATGGGTGTTGAAGATCCGCGGCAGCATATGATGATTGTGCGGAAGCAGGACAGCTCTGAAATCGGGCAATTCAGCGTTGCCACGATACTGGTTTCCAAACGCCCGTTTACAGACGCGGAGGTGGACCGGATTATGCAGGTCTCGAAAGAGATGGAATTCTTGCCGGTCTTAACGCCTCGATTCACTGAGCAGCCCGACTTCGAACGAGTGGCCTCCCGCAGTAAATATAGGGAATTGATCCGGAGTTATCCCCTAAATATCGATGCTCCAACGGATGACAATCCGTTTTTCTTTCACATGCTCCGGGCGGGCGACCTGTTGAAAGCTTCGACGTATCAAGGAATGAACGAACTCAATCTAAAGGCCGTCAAGGTTCTGGGGACTTCTCTCGGGATCGTCCTCGGCTTGAGCGGCATTGCTATCGTTACGCCATTGGCGCTGCGGAAGCGAGTCCGCCAGGCACGCTCTGCGCGGCTCATGATTTATTTCGCTGCGATTGGCCTGGCTTTCATGATGGTGGAAATCGGTCAACTTGAGCGGCTGATCGTCTTCCTCGGTCATCCCATTTATGGGTTGACCGTTGTGCTATTCGTTCTGCTGGTCGCGTCCAGTTCGGGCAGTTTTTATTCTCATCGGATGGGCCACTGGATCTGGCTGCTGCCGTTTTTTCTGGCTGCTTTTATTATGGTTAGTCCGGCTGTGACCTATCGGCTTATGGCCGCTTCTACGCCCGTGCGCATCGTCATCTCGGCGCTGCTCCTGTTTCCATCCGGATTTTTTATGGGAATGGCTTTCCCCCTGGGTATCCGGCAAGCCAGATATGCCCATGGCGGCGCACCAACCGCCTGGTATTGGGGAATCAACGGCGCGTTTTCTGTAATCTCGTCAGTGCTTGCCCTGGTGGTCGCGGTTTTCTGGGGCGTTACCATGACGCTTTTGGTGGGCTTGACTGCTTATGTTGTGGCGCTTGTGGCGTTGTCCTCTGTCCGGACTCAACGGGTGAAGGTTTGATTGGGCATGTAGTCGCGGGCTTTAGCCCGCTTTCGGCAATCGGGGCGCGGGCTAAAGCCCGCGACTACAGATGAAGCGAAAAAAAATCTCGGTTCTCCTCGTACCCCTGCTTGTCGCGCTGCTGACGCTTTCCGCTGTTTCCGTCGACAGCCTCAAAAGCCACGTCACCTGGCTGACCGATCCCGCGCGTGAGGGCCGGCATTCGGGGAGTCCCGGCGCGGCCGCTGCTGCCGAATACCTCGCTGGTAAATTCAAAGAAATCGGCTTTGATGTCCAGTTGCAGGAGTTCGGAGGAAATCGCCGAAACGTTGTGGCCAAAGCGGGGAATGCTGAAAGATACATTCTCATTGGCGCTCACTATGATGGGCAGGGCCCCGGAATGCCATCCGCCAGCGATAATGCTGCGGGCGTTGCTGTGATGCTGGAGGTTTCGCGCGAGCTGAGATCCAAAGAACTCCCAGTCTCTCTCGTCGCCGTCGGTTTTGATGACGAGGAACAGGGCCTCAACGGATCCCGATATTATTCCGAGCATCCGCCCTATCCGCTCGACAAAGCCCAAGCCGCGATCATCTTCGACAC
>QHXC01000317.1 GCA_003222815.1 Acidobacteriota bacterium
CTTTTGAGCCGATTCTTACACCTGCTATCCAATACACTCTTGATCAGTCTCCAGGGCGTATCACGCAGCAAACGTCTGATATGGCTCGATCATTGATCTCACTGATCGGTTTCAGGGATCAATACACCAGCAGCCACAGCGCACGGGTAGCAAATTACGTGCGTGCGATTGCGACCCAGCTTGGCTTGTCCGATGAGGAAACCGAGACAGCGGTGTTCGCCGCATCGGTGCACGATATCGGAAAGATCGGGGTTCCCGATCACATTTTGTTGAAGCCAGGTAAGCTCAGTGAGGAAGAATTTGCGTGGATTCAGAAATATCCCGAATGGGGATGGATGTCGCTGCGTCACCTCGACGGGTTTCAACAAGCGGCGCTACTTGTGCTCCACCAACATGAACGCGTCGACGGTTCCGGCTATCCAAATAAGCTGACAGGAGAAGAAATTCCCCTCGGCTCCCGCATGATTACTGTCGCTGATTCGTTTGACGCGCTCACAACGGATCGCCCCTACCGCCGTGCCCTTAGTCACGCGGAGGCTTTGGGCGAGCTTATCCGGTGTTCCGGGTCGCAGTTCGATCCAGAAGTGGTCAACGCCTTTCGCGTGTCTCTCGAACGTCAGACGGCTGGGAATGAACTGTCTTAACCTGCCACGACGCCCAGCGTCGCTCGCCTAAGAATTTTTCGGTCGGTCCATTGAAAGGCTTGTGTGCTGTTCCGGCCCCATACTGTTTCGAATGCGGGTATTTTCCATTCGCAGAGACTCAGGCTCAGTTGGTTCCCGATCCCGTGCGGTATGTCTTACTGAAGCCGTTCCGCGTATTGGTCACCGTGAACGTGCCATCCTGCTGCGCCGATACTTTGAAATAGTATGCATTTCCATTGTGCTCTGGTGCAGGAGGGGCTTGTTGGCCCTGCGGAGGCGGTATAAAAGGCGCCACGGGCAACAGCGCCTGCTGGTCATCATATGTGTTTGCGATGAACATTCCAGGAACGGCGTACTCCTGGCCGCCGAGAAGTGAGAAGTGAATCTGCCAAAGGTCCTCGAGACGCGGCGAACTGAAAAAGATCTTCATGGCTTCGGGTTGTCCGCCTTTTCGAGTGCCGTTGTTCGTGATGATGACCCGCGGCTGAAGGGCATGAGTGAGGAATTCCGCATTCACATTGCCGTGACGCGCAGCAATCTGTAGATCCACTGTTCCGAGACGGGTGTTCGGACACATCAGGTCGAATTGCCTGTTCAGCGTCAGATCACCCAGGTGAATGGTTCGAAATTTTCCGTAGGTAATGAAGCTCCCGACAGACTGGTCATCCTCGGTCCTGGGAACATCCGTAGGCTTGAACTCGGCGCAAGCCGGATTCGGTCTTGCGGAGCCCGAAAGCGGCGTCTTGAGAACATTCCCGGCCGCGGCAACTATACGCCAGTCCAAACCCGAAACCGGCACTTTGTCGCCGGGCTTAACGACGGTATGTTTCGCCTTGGTGTAAAGTTCCTTATACCCGGTCTGGAGAAATTGGTCCGTAGCTGGGTTGGGCTGGGTGTTGGGTCCGTGATCGATGAAATCCTGGATGGGAATGCGCGGGCCGAGTTCGGAAAGACCGCCGATATGATCGCCGTGGTAGTGGGTAATGATCAGGTGATCGATCTGCTTGAGGCCAGCGTCATGGACTGCGTCCATGATGCGTCCCGCATCACGTGCAGCGCCCGCACCGGCGTTTCCAGTATCGATGAGCACTGACTCCCCGGATGGCGCGACAAAAAGAACAGCATTACCGCCCTCGACGTCGACCACGTAAATGTCCAATGTCTTCGCCGTTCGGGCTTGCGCCATAACTAGCGCAGCACTAAGGACGAGCGCGAACAAAAACACAATTGGTGCACGCATCAGATTTTCTCCTTGTAACACAAAGTTTTTGAGCCGCGTCTCCTTCTGCCCCCGTTCCTTTGAAAGGCGCGGACGGGGAAGCTGTGAAAAAATTGGAATCAAGCGCTATTCCCCTCCTTGCATCACTGCTGCATCACTGCAAGGAGGGGTGGCCGAGCGATTCAGAAAATATCGCGAAGCATCCGCTTATCGCGAGGCCGGGGTGGTTTTCCGATGAATCCAAAAGGAAAACCACCCCGGCAGCGTCTGCTTCGGTGGCTTCGTCAAATTTTCTTTGATGACGCAGCCACCCCTCCTTGCGGTGGTGCAGCGGTGGTGCAAGGAGGGGAATAACGCCTTATCACAATTAATTCACACCTTCGGGGTGGTTCGTTCAAACTCCTAAATTAATCGCACGCGTCGGTCACGCAAATGGATTCCAGCGTGCGACCCACCGGCGGTGCAGTGAGCCCGGCCGCGGTCATCAATTTACGAAGGAGAAGACCGGTCTCGGGGTGCGCGATTGCCGATTGCACGCCAACCCGGACTAGACCATCGGCGTAATCCACCGGTTGCCACGTGTGAACGGCCAGCTTGCCACCCCGGTTGTCGGTGTTCCCGTAATCCCTGACATCGAGCCTGGCGCCGTGGTCCACCAGGAGCTGCACGACAGCCGGCCGTCCCTTGTGGGCGGCGCCGTGCAGTGCGGTGCGCCCGGTGTCGGCCTGCGCGTTCGGGTCGAGACCCAGTTCCAGCAGCAACCTCACAGCTTCGAGCGTGTCGTGATCCGACCACTCGTAGGTGATGCCCTCCACCCAGCCGATTCCGGCAGCCACCTGCAACGCCGTTACTTTCAACGTTGTCGCAATCTGTGGATCGGCGCCGTGGGCCAGCAGAAGTTTCATCAGGGTGAGGTCGCCGGACTGGGATGCCCGCAGGAAGGCCGTCGCGCCGTTCTCATCCAGCCACTGGTTCGTGAAAACCGTTCGGGTCTCCGTGCTGTCTTTCATTCGGGCGTTCACATTGGCGCCTCTGTCCAGAAGAAGCTTGATGAAATCCAGATGGTCCATGTCGCCCTTGCGGACCGGATAATCCCCGGATTCGATATTGCGGTTATCGGTCGCAAGATATAGCGGCGTCCACCCGCCGCGGTTGGCGAGGTTCGGGTCGGCGCCGCGGTCCAGCAGAAACGCTCCGAGCTTGTAGTACCGATTTTGCGTCGCGACAAGCAAGGGGCTCCAGCCGTAGCCCGTGACCTGGTTCACATCCGCTCCCGCTGCCAGCAGAGTCTTGACCGACTCGAGATCGTTTGAGCGGACGGCATATACCAGCGGCGTCAGACCTCCGCCATCCTTCGGTTGTTGTCCGCGGGGCGGGGCGGCGTCGTCCCCTTGATCACCGTCCGCTGCAGCCGCCGCAGCGCCGGCCTGGCCTCGAGCGCCGCGACCATTCAGAGCATTCAGAACGGCCAGATCCGGTGAAGCTTCTCTGGCGGCGAGCGCTGCCCCTTGCGCCGCGACTGCCTTCCTCGGATCGTTCGCTTTGCCGAGAGCCGGCCCTCTTCCACGCTCGGCCGGACTCGAGCGGGCCTGGATGTCCGCTCCGCGCTGGATCAGTAGCTGAATCGCAGCCGCATGGCCTTCGTCTGCGGCCCACATCAACGCGGTCGTTCCGCGTAAGGTTTCCTTTGCATTCACATCGGCGCCGTGGTCGAGCAGCACCTTCATCGCCTCCACATTGCCTGTGCGTGACGCCATCATGAGGGGAGTCTTTTCCAGCGGAAGATGCTCGTTGGGATCGGCGCCGGCGTTCACCAGCGCCGCAATGATAGCCGCATCTCCGTTAGTGCACGCCAACGAGAGCGGCGTGGCACCCTCGCGGTTCGCGGCTTTGACATTCGCGCCGGCGCGAATCAGGATGTCCACCATCTCCTTATCGCCTCGGAACACGGCCCAATGCAGCGCCGTCGCGCCATCAGCTTGAGGCGCATTCACATCGGCGTGCTGCTCGAGCAGCGTGCGCACGGCCGCCTGGTCGCCTTTCATGGCTGCGTCTACAAGGTCGCTTCGCCCGGCAGCGACGCCGCCGACTGAAAGCAACATCAGCAGGGCACAGCTTCCGACTATGCGCGTAATAGACATTAACATTACCTCCACGACTGTACGGGCCGTCGGTTGCGTCATATAGACGCCCTACAGCTACAGATTCTCCAGCCGGCCCGTGCTATCGCCGATGCTGTCCCGGTGAATGCCGAACTTGTCCAGCACGCTCAATAGCAGATTGCCGGTCGGCACGGTCTTGGTCGGATATGCCAGATGACGCCCGCCTTTGAGCTTCCCGTTGGCTCCGCCGACCAGTACGTGAGGCACATCGTAATGAAGGTGCTGATTGGAGTTCCCCATGTTGGTGCCATAAAGAACGAGCGAATGATCCAGCAACGTACCGTCGCCGTCCTCGGTTTTCGCCAGTCTGGCGACGAGGTACGCCAGCATCTTGATGTGATACTGGTTGAGCTTCGCGTACTCGGCGATTCGCCTCGGATCTTCGCCATGATGCGACCCGCCGTGGAAGCCCAGGGTGGGCGCGTCGCTCTCGGGGTAAATCCGGCCGGTGAGGTCGCGGGCAAAGAGCAGCGTGCCGACGCGGGTGATGTCGGCCTGGAAGGCCAGCGCCAGCAGATCGAACTGCAGCTTGATGTGTTCGTCGAAGGATTGCGGCACACCCACCGGCACAGTCATCTCGGCCGGTGCGACGCTGGAGGCCTTCATCGCAATTTGCAGCCGGCGCTCGATCTCGCGAACGTCCTCCGTGTACTGGTCGAGGCGCGCGCGATCGGAGGGGCTGAACTCGTTGCGAAGACGGGAAAGGCTGCCCGTAAGCGAGTCCAGAATGCTGCGGTCCCGCTTTCGGCGCGCGGCCCGCTCCTCGATCGTACTGCCGTCTCCGAACATGCGCTCGAACACCACCTGCGGATTCAGCTCCATCGGCAGCGGCTGCGTCGGCGAGGACCATGAGATCGTGTTCGTGTAGGTGCAGCTGTAACCCTCGCCGCAGTTGCTCGAATTTGCGCCCGGGTCTTCGACGGCGAGCTGCATGGACGGCATCAGGTTATCCTGGCCGATCTTTTCCGCGATCATCTGATCGATCGTGGTCCCCGCGTACACGTCCGCCCCAGCGGTCTTCTTTGGTTTGTTCGCGCACAGGAACGCCGCTGCCACCCAGTGGTCGGCGCCCGTCACGCCTGGAGGAGGTTCTGCCGACCGGGAATGCAGCCCGCTCAGGATCGTCACCTGATCCCGGTAGGGTTCAAGGGGCTTGAAGTTG
>QHXC01000318.1 GCA_003222815.1 Acidobacteriota bacterium
GTGGAAGCGGTGCACCGTGAAACGCTCCGGTTACTTAGGGTCGCTTGACAGGCTGGTTGCCCCAGGGTTTAATAGCGTTCCGCTGGCACGTCTATTGCCTCGTGGCCTATGCGCTTTGTCAACACGGCGTTTACGAGTGGGAGACCGGAAAAGCGGTGGCCCTGGAAAAGCGGACGATGAGAGAAGGAGAGATGCGACACGGCGCGCACAGCGATGAACAGTGGGAGCTGAGAGAGTAGGGCTATGAGTTCAAGATTGGTGGTAGAGATCGTCTTTTGGTTGACGGTGGCGGCGCTTCTTTACTCCTACGTTGGCTACCCGCTCCTCCTTGTTTTGATGAGCCGCCTGTGCGGACGTCCCGTCCACCGCTCGGATTTCACGCCCAGCGCCACAGTTATCATCACGGCCTACAACGAAGAACGTGACCTCGCTGCCAAGCTCGAAAACACCCTCGCGCTCGACTATGACTCGAATCTTCTGGAAGTGATCGTCGCTTCGGATTGCTCGACGGACCGCACGGACGAGATCGCCCGCGAGTTTGCCGCGCGCGGAGTGCGTTTACACCGCCAACCGGAAAGATTAGGGAAGACGGCAGCGCAGAATGGCGCGGTCGAGCAGGCGCGCGGCGATGTCATACTCTTTTCCGACGCCACAACTGATTACGAGCCGGACGTGCTTCGCGTCCTGATGTCGAGTTTCGCTGACCCGACTGTCGGGTGCGCTACCGGAAGAGTCATCTATACCGACCGGGCCGAATCGAGCGTCGGTCACGGCACCCGCTCCTACTGGGGCTATGAATTTTTATTGAAGAAGCACGAGAGCAACGTTTGTTCGTTGATTGGCGTCTGCGGCTGTATGTACGCCGTGCGCAAGTCTGCCTACGTCCCGCTCTACCACGAAGCGTGCAGTGATTTTCTGATTGCTACCAAGATGGTCGAGCAGGGCTTGCGAGCCGTCTATGAGCCTGCCGCAGTGTGCAGAGAAGAGACGAATGAGCGGGCGGATAAAGAATTGAAGACGCGTGTGCGAATCGTTACGCAGACTTTCTCAGACCTCTGGCGAAACCGCTCGATGATGAACCCGCTGAGAAGCGGCTTCTACGCCGTCGAACTCATCTCGCACAAAGTCATGCGCTATCTCGTGCCGCTGTTTCTCATCATCATCCTAGTCACGTCCGCAGTGCTCGCGCCGCGCTCCGTTTCTTATGCCATTGCCCTCATCGCTCAGATCTGTTTCTACGGGGCTGCCGTGCTTGCGTGGATGCTTGAACGTGTCGGGTTGCCCAGCCGTCTGCTCGCCGTCCCACAATATTTCGTCCTCGCCAACCTGGCATCGCTGATTGCTCTATATAAATTCATAAGTGGCGAACGCTACGTGCGGTGGGAGCCTATCCGGGTGAGCGCTGGACAAACGGACCACAGTAAACGACTATGAAAGAGGCTCAAACAGAGGCACCAAAACGCAACATGCGAAACGCCATGTCGATTGATTTGGAAGATTGGTTTTGTGTTCGCAATCTGAGCCACGCGATTAAGAAGGAGGACTGGGGTAAGTGTGAGCTGCGAGCTTACGAAAGCACAAAGCGAATCTTGAACCTGCTCGACAAACACCAGACACGCGCCACGTTCTTCGTTCTGGGCTGGGTCGCCGAGCGCCTGCCCGAACTGATTTGCGAAATTGAGAGGAAAGGGCACGAGATTGCCGTTCACGGCTACAACCATCTGCTGCTCACCGAAATCACTCCCCACGAGTTTGAGGAAGATTTGTCGCGGGCGCTTGAGACTCTTGAAAACTGCGGCGTAAAGCAGCGTCCGCTTGGCTTCCGTGCACCTTCTTTCACAATCGTCGAAAAAACAAAGCCGTGGGCTTTGCGGATTCTCGAAAAACATAGTTTTAAATACGACTCCTCGGTCTTCCCCGTCGGCTTTCATCCAGATTACGGAGTGGCGGATGCTCCTCTTGCTCCGTACAAGATCACGGAGCGGCTTTACGAGTTTCCGATGAGCTGCCTTGAAGTTTTCGGGAATCGCCTCCCCTTCAGCGGGGGTGGGTATTTCCGTCTTTTCCCGTATTGCTACACGAAGCTCTGTATGAAGAGGTGCAACGCGCAGGGACGACCTGCAGTCTTTTACGTGCACCCGTGGGAACTCGATCCGGGCCAGCCGAAAATCAAGTTGACGCTATCGAAGGAGATCAGGCACTACCGCAACCTGCATCAGACCGAAAAGAGATTGGACGCGCTGCTCGGAGATTTCCAGTTTACAACCGTCAGAGAGGTACTTGGACTATGAGTAACGAAATTGATATCCAGAGAAATTTTTGGAACAGCGAAGCCGATGCGTTCGAGAAGATTTACTCACAGGATAAGTCAAAGTTGTCGACCTTCCTCGACCGCCTGTTCCGCAAAGATATGTACGAGCGTCTCGCCTTCACCATGAAAAATTGCGAGCCGGTCGATCGACGTACGTTTCTTGATGTGGGCTGCGGAAACGGACTCTACAGTATCGCGCTTTGCAAGAAAGGCGCCGCGCGCGTGGTTGGTCTGGACATCTCACCCGTGATGATCGAGCGCTGCAAGCAGTCCGCTCAAAGGGAATGCATGGAGGACCGTGTCCACTTTGTGCTGACGGATTTACTGGAGTATGACGCGGATTCCACCTTTGATATAAGTTACGCCATTGGGTTGTTCGATTACATCAGCAACCCCTTGCCCGTGCTGAAAAAGATGCGTCAGTTGACAAAGGACAGGGCCATCATGGCCTTCCCCAGGTTCTGGACGTGGCGAGCGCCCGTGCGAAAAGTCCGATTGAAGATCAAGGGCTGTCCGGTCTTCTTTTACACAAAGAAGAGAATTGCGCGATTGACGCAAGATGCCGGATTTGCAAGCTTGAAAGTAACTAGAGTCGGCAAGCTTCATTGTGTCGTGGCTTACTCAGGCAATCGGGCGTCGGGTTGATAATGGCGAGATTTTGGCTAGCAATCAACAACTGTGCGCACTTTGGTACCGAGGATTACAATACCGTGGCTTAAAAAAAGGGGTACCTTGAGGGAAAATGCTGCCCGATTAGCTGCAGAAACAATTGTAAGAAAACTCTTAGGGAAACGTCCTAGGTCAAATAGCTCATAAGAAGAAACAGAGTTTACCTGCACGCCAAATCCGTTTAGACATGATCGAATGTATTCTATGTGTGGATACCGGACCAGAAACGGCTCTCCATTTTCGGTGGACCAGAACTCGATCCCCGTCTCATTTTTCACCATTCTAGATTTGCCGACTCTGAACTTCCTTATTGTTCGAATGAACAAGGTTTCCAAGCAATGGGAATGGTTGTCCATTATGACGATCTTACCCCCGGGTTTGATCACCCGCACAAGTTCCCTAATGGAGTCCTTCATACGCGGGACATGCATCAGAACGCCACGGCAATGTACGTAATCAAAAGACTCGTTCGGCAAGGAAAGGGACTCTAGG
This sequence comes from Acidobacteriota bacterium, assembly GCA_003222815.1. Classification (GTDB taxonomy): domain Bacteria; phylum Acidobacteriota; class Terriglobia; order 20CM-2-55-15; family 20CM-2-55-15; genus 20CM-2-55-15. The sequence goes on from QHXC01000318.1 coordinate 3,473, forward strand.
GCTCCACAAAAGAAAGATGCCCGGTGGCGTTTCGTGCGAGAGCGGGCGATATCGAGTGCGACTTCGGAAATGTCAACGCCAACACACGAGAACCCCGCTTCGCAGATTCTTCGAGTGTGATGTCCGAAACCGCATCCGGCGTCCAGAAACACTGAGCCGGGGTTTGGGCGAAACATTGCTAACAGCCAATTTGTAACATCGTTGTTGAATTTGGCAGCAGTTTGAGTGCGGTAGATGGATTCCCACTCCGTATGTATTTGCGGCTGTGCGTAAGTTTGCTTAAGGTCAGACATAGGGCCCGGCCACGAACTTCTTCGTCTTCAGAGTTGGTGCTTCTTGAACTGAAATGAACTGATCAGGAGGTCTGAAGGTGGCGGCAAGGCCGGCGCGGACGCCAACCCGGGGACGCCAGTTGAGGCGCTCCGTTGCCGCCCGGCAATCGAAAGTGCTTCGCGCCAGCGCCGACTGAACTCGATACACTGACATCGGCGCCGACAGGCGAAGCAGATCCGCCAGCGTGCTCACCCCCAACGCCAACACATACACCATCGGCCGCGGCAGGCGCCACACTGCGAGCTGCTGCTTGGTGTTGTGCAGGAATTGCGCCACCACGTCGTTCTGCGTCAGTTTTTCCGGATCCACCAAATGAAAAGTGGAGCCGTCGAACACCTCGCGCTCGGCCGCCTGGCAAAGCGCGTCCACGACGTCGTCAACGTAAACCAGGGGCAACTCAGTCCGGCCACTGCCCAAGATTAGGAGCCGTCCTTTGAACGGTTGGGCAATGGCCGGTGTCAGCAACGGACCACCCGGGCCGAATACCAAGCCTGGCCGCAGGATTACGGCCGGTAAACGCCGTTCCTCCACGGCCTGACGAACAATACACTCCGCTTCGAGTTTCGTCTGCGTATACAAGCCGCGCCGTTCGGGATAAGGTTCCAACGGCCAGTCCTCAGTGATCGTCTTCCCATGGCCCAGCGTTGCGTGCAGCACACTGAGCGAACTGACATACACGAGCTTCCGTACGCCGTGCTTCAATACACTTTCGACCACGTTGCGTGTGCCGGCGACAGTACCGCACTGGAAATCGGCCGCACTCGTACCACCGTGGGTCGAGGCTCCGACGTGATAGACGAGTTCCGTGCCCGCCACGGCACGATCCACGGCGGCGGGATCGCCAAGATCTCCGACCACCAATTCGACATGCGGATTGCACAGCAGCTCGGCATCCGGTTGCCGGCGCACGAACAGCCGCACCCGCTGGCCGTCAGCGAGCAAGCGTCGGACCAGGTGTCGGCCGATGAATCCAGCAGCGCCGGTGACGAGGATCTTCGCCGTCAACATTGTGGGGAATCGGGCAAGATGCGCAGCTTTGCCCCGGTCGGCTTCCCGGGCAATGCGCTCGGTCCATTCGACGATTGGCCGGGCCCTTTCCGGCGTCACCAACGGCGGTGTTCCGGCGGAGAGACTGGCGTAGAACTCGGCCACGAGCTGTTGCAGGCCGTGATAGCGCAGAGTCTTCTTCCTTAGAACCTGCAGCACGTTGCCTGGGACCTGCCAGCAAACCCACCAGCCCTCGTTCCAACTGTTGAAAGCCCGCTGAACAAGCTCAGGCATGTGCCGCATTTTTCGGAGCGTGAAGGTCATACCGAGCAGGTCCGCCCGCAGAACGCCGCGTGTCCCTTGTAGCAGCAGGACGTTTTGATTCGGCTTGATGTTCCACGACAACTGGACTTGCCCTAGGCCACGGCGGCAGCGCACTAGCACTCGCCATTCGTTGTACAGCAGGTTCGGGTCGCCATTGCGGCTCGAAAACTCTGCCTGGACATCGACAAGGTCACCGAGGAATGCTTCCATCAGGTAGAGAGCGTGGACGCCCATGTCTCGGAAGGGATATCCGCCCTCCCGGTACTGCGGCGGCAAGGGTCCTCCCGGGTACGGTGCATAGCTCTGACTGCGGAAGTAATCCACCGTCACGAGGTCACCAATGGTCCCGGAACGGACCGCGTCAAGGGCTCGGAGAATGTACGGGTCACATAGCAGGGAGTGATCGACGCCGACGATACGACCGGCTTTCCGCGCCGCCGAGGCGATGCGTTCACAGTCTTCGGCGGAGGTGGCCAGCGGTTTTTCCACCAGGACATGGCAGCC
>QHXC01000319.1 GCA_003222815.1 Acidobacteriota bacterium
CGACACAAGGAGGGCGCTCAGTACGATACAATCATCCTGGATCCACCCGCTTTCGCCAAAAATAAGGAAAGTCTCGGAGGCGCCCTCCGCGGCTACAAAGAAATCAATAACCGGGCCATGAGGCTGCTTCGCCCGGGCGGCATCCTTATTACTTGTTCTTGCTCCTACCACGTGACCGAGGGCCTCTTCGCCGAAATGCTGGCCAATGCCGCCAATGATGCCGGCCGCTGGATACGCGTTCTGGAGCGGAGAATCCAGTCCGTGGACCATCCGGTCCTGTTGACGGTTCCCGAAACACTGTATCTCAAGTGTTTCATCCTCGAGATTCTAAGTTGACAAGGGGAGGCTAAGATCATATGCTTGGTATCGACTAAGATTTATGAGGAGGGTATAAAGAGACTATGGCTGTTGTGAGATGGGATCCTTTTCGGGATCTGAATCTGCTGCAAGATCGTATGAACCGTCTTTTCGAAGATGCGAGCCGGAACTGGAAAAGCGATGAACCCGCTTCGACCACCACCTGGAGTCCAGCCGTCGATATTTTTGAGACCGAAAGCGAGATCGTCGTCAAAGCCGAAGTGCCTGGAATGGAGCGCAAGGACATCACCTTGAATCTGGAAAATAATGTGTTGACTCTCAAGGGAGAGCGCCGATTCTTGAAGGAGGCTAAAGAGGAAAACTACCATCGGATCGAGCGCTCGTATGGGGGGTTCAGCCGGGCATTTTCCATACCGGCGACCGTGGATGAGGAGAAGATCCGCGCGGATTATCAGGATGGCGTCTTAAAGATCGTGCTTCCGAAAAAGGAGCAGCTGAGGCCGAAACAAATCAAAATTGCGGAGTAACCTTAGTACGCTTTTCGCAAATACGGTGACGTATGAGGAAACAAACGATCTGACCAATGTTCAATTCCCAATGCTCAATTCCCATCCGATGAGAATTGGGAATTGGGAATTGAGCATTGGTCAGATCCCCGGTCGGATTCATGGCATAGGGGAGTTTAAATCATGATTCGTTTTGACAAGCTGACGCTGAAGGGCCAGGAGGCCCTTCAGGCGGCTCAGTCCCACGCACAAGAAAAGGGGAATCCCCAGGTGGCGCCGGAGCATCTGCTGTGGGCGTTGGTGGAGCAGAAGGATGGCGTCGTTCTGCCGATTCTGCAAAAACTCGGTGTCAACCTCCCGATCATCGCACGAGACCTGGCGGACGCGATGTCCAAACTGCCGAAAGTGCAAGGCCAGACGGAACTCTATATGAGTCCCGCCCTTGGCCGCATTTTAGAGGACTCCCAAAAGGAGGCCGATCAGTTCAAAGACGAGTACATCAGTACCGAACACGTCCTGATCGCGTTGAGCAATGCCAAGGGAGAGCCGGTGGCACGCCTGCTGCAATCGCACGGGATCACGAAGGACGCTATTCTGAAGGTGCTCGTCTCGATCCGCGGAACTCAGAAGATCACGGATCCGAATCCGGAAGAAAAGTACCAGGCGCTCCAGCGCTACTCTCGGGACCTCACCGAGCTGGCGCGCAAGAGCAAGCTGGACCCCGTGATCGGGCGTGACGACGAAATCCGGCGCGTGATCCAGGTTCTGTCGCGGCGAACGAAAAATAATCCAGTGTTGATTGGCGAGCCTGGCGTGGGAAAGACCGCTATCGTGGAGGGCCTGGCCCAGCGGGTTGTGGCCGGTGATGTGCCCGAATCCCTCAAACGAAAGAGAATCGTCGCGTTGGACCTTGGCGCCATGGTCGCGGGAACCAAGTATCGCGGCGAGTTCGAGGACCGCCTGAAAGCGGTCTTAAAAGAAATCGAAGAAGCCGGCGGCGAGATTATTCTTTTTATCGACGAGCTTCACACGCTTGTTGGGGCCGGAGGCGCCGAGGGCGCCATCGATGCGTCCAACATGCTGAAGCCGGCGCTGGCGCGCGGCGACTTGCGCTGCATTGGCGCGACCACCTTGAGCGAGTATCAAAAATATATCGAGAAGGACAAAGCGCTGGAACGCCGCTTCCAGAAAACGTACGTCGGTGAGCCGACCGTTGAAGATACGATCGCGATCCTGCGCGGCTTGAAGGAGCGGTATGAGATTCACCATGGCGTGAAGATCAAGGACTCCGCGATCCTCGCTGCCGCCATGTTGTCCCACCGTTACATCACGGACCGTTTCCTGCCCGACAAAGCCATTGACCTCATCGATGAAGCGGCCGCAAGTCTGCGCATTGAAATCGACTCGCTGCCCGTGGAGATTGATGCCGTGCAAAGGCAGATCATCCAGCTTGAAATCGAGCGCCAGGCGTTGAGTAAGGAAGACGATCCCGGCTCTCGTGAGCGTCTGGCCTTGATTGAGAAGGAACTGAGTGAGCTCCGCGAGCAATCCACCCGGATGAAGCTGCGCTGGCAACGCGAGAAAGACCTGATTCAATCGATTCGCTCTCTTAAAGAGCAGATCGAGCAAACGCACGTTCAGGAGCAACAGGCCGAGCGTGAGGGCAACTACGCGCGTGTGGCCGAAATCCGTTACGGACGCCTTCAGGAGCTCGATCGGCAACTCAAGGATGCGAATGCGCGTCTCGAGCAATTGCAGCAGAACGAGCGCATGCTCAAGGAGCAGGTGGATGAGGAGGACGTTGCCAAAATCGTCGCGAAGTGGACCGGCGTTCCGGTTGCCAAGATGCTTGAAAGCGAAATCCAGAAACTCGTCCGGATGGAAGAGCTGCTCGCCAAGAGAGTTGTAGGTCAGGATGCCGCTCTGAAGGCCGTGGCCAATGCCATACGCCGCTCGCGCGCCGGGCTCCAGGATCGGAATCGGCCGATTGGTGTCTTCATGTTCCTGGGACCGACCGGTGTCGGAAAGACCGAAACCGCGCGCGCTCTGGCCGAATTTCTTTTCGACGATGAACGGGCGATGGTTCGCATTGATATGTCCGAATACATGGAGAAGCACTCGGTGGCCCGTCTGATTGGAGCGCCTCCGGGATATGTCGGCTATGAAGAAGGCGGATACCTTACCGAGAGCGTACGGCGGCGGCCGTATTCGGTCGTTCTGCTCGACGAAATTGAGAAGGCCCATGCGGACGTCTGGAACATCATGCTCCAGATCTTTGATGATGGCCGCCTGACCGACGGTAAGGGAAGAACCGTCGATTTCAAGAACTCGGTTTTGATCATGACGTCGAACATCGGTATCGCGATGTCCGAGCAGAATATTCGTGAAGCCTTGCGGACCCACTTCAAGCCCGAGTTCCTGAACCGGATTGACGATATCATCATCTTCAAGAGTCTCGGCAAGGAGGAGCTCGCCCGCATCGTCGAGATTCAGCTCGGAACGCTCCGCAAGCATCTGGCGGATCGAAAGATCACGCTGGAACTCACAGCCGCGGCGCGCGACGCCCTGTTCCGGGAAGGCTACGATCCGTCGTTCGGCGCACGGCCGTTAAAGCGCGCGATCCAAAAGCTGCTTGCCGATCCGCTGGCTCTGAAAATTCTCGAAGGGGATATCCAGCCTGGAGAGAATGTTGTGGCCGACGTGACGCGGACCGGTGAATTCGATTTCAGGGCAGCGCGGGCAGCCGCCGCTTCGTAAGAGGAGCCAGGGGCCGGTCACCGCGGATCCCTGGCCCGGGCGCAGGAAAGCTGACCCAGATTCGCCCGTTAAGCTGGCCCCTGATCCCCTCTTGAACCCCGAGTCGCAGTTTCGCTATCATTCAGCACTCGTCGACAGAGAGTGCTAATCATTTTTTAAACTCTTAAATCTGATCGCATGATGAGGAGGAGAATAAGTAATGGCTGCAAAAGAGCTGAAGTACCGTGAAGATGCCCGGACAGCAATGCTGAAGGGTGTGAACGCTCTGGCCGATACCGTCAAAGTGACTTTGGGACCCAAGGGGCGCAATGTCGTGTTGAGCCGAAAGTTTGGGTCACCGCTTGTGACGAAGGACGGAGTTACAGTTGCGAAAGACATCGAGCTGAAGGATCCCTACGAGAACATGGGCGCGCAAATGGTGCGGGAGGTCGCCAGCAAAACGAGCGACCTGGCCGGCGATGGCACAACGACTGCGACGATTCTGGCTCAAGCGATCTATCGCGAAGGAATCAAGAACGTCGCCGCAGGTGCGAATCCGATGGATCTCAAGCGCGGAATCGAGCGCGCGGTGGAGGTCGTCGTTGAAGAGCTGAAAAAGACGTCGAAACCGGTGAAAAGCAAAAAGGAGCAGGAGCAGGTGGCGACGATCTCGGCGAACAGCGACAAGAACATTGGGTCTCTGATCGCCGAGGCGATGGAGAAGGTCGGCAAAGATGGCGTGGTTACGGTTGAGGAAGCCAAGTCGATGAAGACCGATCTGGAGTTTGTCGAAGGCATGCAGTTCGACCGCGGGTACCTCTCGCCGTACTTCGTTACCAATCCGGACCGCATGGAAGCTGTGCTCGAAGATCCGGTCATTCTCATCCACGAAAAGAAGATTGCGGGCATGCGCGATTTGATTCCCGTGCTCGAGCAGGTCGCCCGGGAAGGCAAGGCACTGCTGATCATTGCCGAAGATGTCGAGGGCGAAGCGCTGGCCACGCTGGTCGTGAACAAGATCCGTGGCACGATCAAGGCGGCCGCTGTCAAGGCGCCGGCATTCGGCGACCGGCGCAAGGCCATCATGGAGGACATTGGGGTCGTCACCGGCGGCCGAGCCATCACCGAAGATCTTGGAATCAAGCTCGAAAACGTGAAGATGGAAGACCTTGGCCGCGCAAAGAAAGTCGTGATCGACAAAGACAACACGACTATCGTGCAAGGAGCCGGTAAGAAGTCCGCGATCGAGGGCCGCATCAAACAACTTCGCGTTCAGATCGAGGAAACCACGTCCGACTACGATCGTGAAAAACTTCAGGAGCGCCTGGCGAAACTTTCCGGAGGCGTTGCTGTCATTCGCGTCGGAGCGGCAACCGAAACGGAAATGAAGGAACTCAAGGCCCGCGTTGAGGACGCGCTGCACGCAACGAAAGCCGCGATCGAAGAAGGAATTGTTCCAGGCGGCGGTACCGCCCTTCTTCGCACACAGAAGATCGTGGACAAGCTTGCCAAGAGTGTGGAAGGCGACCTGCGGACAGGCGCTTTGATCATCCGCCGGGTGTTGGAAGAGCCGATGCGAATGATTGCCGAAAACGCCGGTCACGATGGGGCTGTCATCGTCGAGAAGGTTCGCAGCGAAAGTAATCCTTCGACTGGCTTCAATGCCGATGAAGAAAAGATTGAGGACCTGGTTCAAAGCGGTGTGATCGATCCCACCAAAGTCGTCCGTGTCGCGATTCAGAACGCAGCGTCGATCGCCGGTCTCTTGCTGACCACGGAAGCCCTGATCGCGGAATTGCCGGAGAAGAAGAAAGCCGGTCCTCCAGCGGGTGGCGGCGGTTACGAAGACTATGATTAACTAGGGAAAAGAACTTCGGATGAGAATTGAGAATTGGGAATTGAGCATTGGTCAGATCCGGTCTGATCTGATCAATGCTCAATTCTCATCCGAAGTT
>QHXC01000320.1 GCA_003222815.1 Acidobacteriota bacterium
CCGCGCAGCGTCTTTTTCCTGAACCAGCAATTTCCCCCGGAGATCATGATTCCGGGAGCGGGATTGACCAACTTCGGGCCGGATGCAAGCAACATCCAGGCGGCCATCCAGCAGCTTTATCAGGTACAGGAGGGCATCACCTACACCCCCGGGGGGAGACATACGTTCAAATTCGGGTTTGATTTCGAGAAGCTCGATCCGAATCTCAACAGCGGACCGAACAATAACGGTATGTTCCGGTGGGCTACGATCGCGGATTTTGTGCAAGATAATCCGCTGCAGCAGTTGAGCACGTCCCTGCCAGGGAATATCCCCGAGAGAACCTTTCGGCAAAATCTGTTTGGCTTCTATTTTAATGACGATTGGAAGATGACCTCAAAGTTCACCTGGAATTTGGGCCTGCGGTATGAGCCCTACACGGGGCCCTCGGAAAAATGGGGACGCGTTTCCGTGGTAAAAGATTGGCTGACGGCAACTCACTATGACACCGGCGGCCAGATGTTTCAGAGTCCCGGTAACAAATATTTTGCCCCCCGCGCCGGTTTCGCCTGGGATCCTCAGGGAAACGGCAAAACGGCCATCCGCGGAGGATTTGGCGTGTTTTACGTGCCCCTTTCTACTTATGTCTACAGCCGCGCCTCCTATCGAAACGCTCCCTTCAGCGGAAGCATTCAGCAAGTGCCGAGAGACGCACAGGGCCGAGTTAGCAATTTTGCTTCGGTGCTCCCTTATATTTACAGCATTGCACCTTCATTCCTCACCCCGCAGTTTGGCCCCACCACAAGCCCTATCATGGTTCAGTACAATCCCAATGCTACGTATGAAATGAAACTGAATCTGACCGTGGAGCGGCAAATCGGCCAAGACCTTTCCCTCAGCATTGGGTATCTGGGAGGCCGGGGCTACCACTTGACGCGAACAACCGACGTTAACGTGCGGTACCCTACCCAAGTGAACGGGCGTGTGTTTGTGGATTCCCGTAGTCCGGTTCCCAATCCCGCTTTTTTCCAGGGTCAGATGGTCGTTACCGATAGCCAGTCGTTCTACAACGCTCTGCGGACGCAGCTAAAAAAGCGCCTCAGCCGCAGTTACCAGTTCCAAGTCTCATATACTTGGTCCAAAATCCTAGACGATGCCACGGCGGGTTCCTCGAACACCGCCTACCCGACCGAAGGGACCAGTTCCCAACTGTGGGGAACCAAGGCCGACCGAGGCTTATCGGCGCTCAACCAAACGCACAATTTTGTCGTCAACGGCATTTGGTCTCTTCCGTCCCCATCCGGGTCCAGGGCTGTTTCTTCCGTTCTGGGAGGCTGGGAGGTCACGGGAATCTTTACGGCGGTTACCGGAACGCCTTTTACACCCACTGTGAGCGGATCGAATGTTAATGACAACGGCAGACCCGGCGGCGGTTCGAGGCTGCGAATGCCGGACTGGGTGGGAGGCCGCAGCTTCTCGAGCATCACCTCGGGGACGACCGCCGGCTGCACTTTCGTAAACGGAATCCCAGGTCCCTTCATCCCGGACAGGCCCAACAGTGTTGCGCCGGGGCAAAAGCTAGGCAGTCCAACTCTTTGGTTTGATCCTTGCGCTTTTGCCGTGCCTCCCTCCGGTTTCTACGGGAATTTGGGCCGTGGGACGTTTATCGGACCTGGAACGGTAAACTTCGACATGAGCCTGGGAAAGAGCATCCCGCTGAAGTTCCGGGAAGGGACCCGGCTGGAATTTCGCTCTGATTTCTTTAACCTCTTCAATCGACCCAATTTTGCGGACCCGGCGACCCAGGTTCTCAACGCTAACAACAACACCCCGATCAGCACCGCTGGGCAAATCACGAAGACCGTCACATCATCGCGACAGCTTCAGTTCAGCTTGAAGCTGGTCTTCTAGGGCTTGGCCGTCGCGCGCGGTATCTTATCCCGCGTAACGACGGCAAAAAAGTTGTTCGCTGTGAATCGCTGGTATACAATCCGCCCTATTCTTCAGTAGTGGTAGATATATCTAGAGTTGTAACCCGACGTGGGTTTCAAAAAAGGGAGTCCAATGCGTGTAAAACCAAAGAAAGTTGAATGGGCAATCCTTGCGGTAGCCGTGATCGCAATGGGCATCCTGGCGGGCGCTGCCCCCGAGGGCCCCTCTCGATTGGTTTCCGTCCAGCAGCTCCCCGAGAATATGGAGATGTGTGCGTGGAATGAATTTTCGGCACTGCAGCAGGACTCATCTCCAACTTTGATGGCCGCGTTGCAGCAAGGAATACGAGATCTTCCTATTACGGAGCAGCAGGAGAGAGAAGCCGCTGCTGCGAGAGCGGCTGGAGCTCGTGTTCCAGTGCGCACGATCCGTGATACGGCACCGACCTATAGTGCGATCGCGTTCGACGCGAACTCCGACGAAGTCATCCTCCAGGACAACAATTTGTGGTCCTACCGTGTATTCGACCGGTTGGACAACACGCCTCCCGACGCCGAGATGACGCAACCGAAGCGCATTGTCCAGGGTGATAAGACCGCGCTTCAGTTCAACAACGGCCTTTACGTTGATCCGCAGAGCGGGGACATCTTTTCAGTGGAATCGGACACAGGCGACAAGATGGTCCGTTTTCCCCGCGGGGCCAACGGAAATGTCAGCCCCAAAGTGATCCTCCACACCCCTCATCGGGTCTACAACATCGCCGCCGATGAAGTGAAGCAGGAGCTCTTCGTGACGGTCGAATTCCCTCCCGAAGTTGTGGTCTATCGCAAGGACGCTTCGGCCGAAGAGCAACCGCTTCGCCGAATTGCGGGGGACAACACCGGACTGGACGCCCCGCACGGTATTGCCGTCGATGAGAAGAACCGGCTCCTGTTTGTGAATACCTGGGGTCATCACAGCAATTTCCGGATTGCCGGTACCGGCAAGTACGTTCCGCCTGCAATCCAGGTGTATTCGTTGGACGCGAGCGGTGATGCGAAGCCATTGCGCGTCATTACGGGTGACAAGACCCAGCTGAATTGGCCCGCAGCGATGAAGTTCAATCCGGACAACGGAGACCTGTATGTTGCTAATGACATCAGCCAGTCCGTCCTCGTCTTCGCTAACGCGTCTACTGTCCAGGGCGACGTCGCGCCGGCGCGAGTCCTAAAAGGACCGCAGACACGTCTGCGGAATCCGACGGGCCTGGCTCTGGATCGAAAGCATCAAGAGCTGTGGGTCTCCAACCTTGGAAATGCGTCCGCCACGGTGTATCCGCTGATGACCAACGGCGACGTGCCACCCTTGCGGATCATTCGCAGTGCGGAGGAGGGCAAGAGGTCGCTGAATTTTGGCAGGACCGCGGCGGTCACTTATGATGCCGTCCGCCAGGAAATCCTGGTACCCAACTGAGTGAACCATCCGCAGATTGCGGTCTTCGCCAGGTTGGCGAAGGAAAACACGCCCTATCTCCGATCGATTGAAGGTCAAAAGTCACTGCTCGGCAGGACAATGCACGACATCGCGTTTGACTCTATTCACGATGAAATTGCCGTGACGAGTCCTCTGGCCCAGGCCATCCTGACATTCCGCGGAGCAGCCAATGGAGAGGAAGCGCCTCTTCGGGTTATCCAGGGAAATAAAACGCAGATAAAAGGCGTGGGTGCGACAGGCAAGGTCAGCATCGACCCGGTAAACAATGAAATCCTGCTGGCCACCCCCGATCAAACCATTCTGACATTTGACCGACTGGCGAACGGAAACATCGTGCCCAAACGAGTTCTCGGCGGAATCGCCACGCGGTTGTGGCTCGGCGAGCAGAACACGGGAGGCGGTAACGTCCCCTGCATTCGTGTGGATCCCATTCACAATCTCCTGTTGGTGCCGGTCGAAGGACGTCGTGGCGGAAGTCAAGTGTTGGTGTTTGATCGGACCGCCAGCGGAAACACCCCACCGAAGGCTGTCATCCAGGGACCCGTCGGAATGGGCAACCAATTTGAGATATACGCTCCGAAGTTGCGGTTGGTCACGCACACCAGGGGCCATATCGAAATTTGGAAGATCCCCGAACATGGAGAGAGCGCCGAGCCGCCTGTGAAAATTCCAGCTCCACTGGGCAGGCAGTCCGGTGATATCGGAATTGTTCTGGATCCCGTTCATAAAGAGGTCATCATCGCCACCGCGGCGGGTAACACCATCATGACCTTCTCCGTTCCCGAAGTATTCGACTAGACCTGGTACCGGCGACGACGATCATTGCGGAAGAATGCGCTTCAGCGAGGCGCAGATCTGGTACAACCGCACATCAAATGAGCGCCTGCTCTCGGAACGTTTCGAGAATCCCCAACAATTTTTAGGACTCCAGCAGGATCTCCGGATGCCTTTCCGCGATCACGAGTAGCTTTAGTGCAGCTTCGCTGGGCGTCCTCCGGCCTTGTTCCCAATCCTGGACCGTTCGCGGACTAACGTTGAGGAGCTTAGCAAACATTGATTGCGAGAAATTCATGTGGTGCCGAATGCGGACAACGCGAGATGCTGAAATCGGCTTTGGCGGCGCTGGCAAAGGGACGCGTGTGACACGAAGATCCGCACGCTCGCCGCGCGCATGCTGCAAGGCTTCATTCAGCGACTCCTGCAATTGAGCGAAATCAGCGTCGCTCATATATCGTTCTCCAGTTCCCTTCCCTTGCTTGCGTTTCTTCATCATGCCTCC